>JANLPM010000215.1:0-6396 GCA_031367265.1 Actinomycetes bacterium | reverse complement strand
CGTAAAATCCTGTCAAAAAACGCTGGCATCACTAGGCCTCTCGGTCTTCTTACTCTTCTAAGTCTGAACCCTCCTATCTTAGAGGTTGAGCAACGCAAGCGGTAACTGAAGCTAGCACCCGAAAACCTCGAGAATGAAGGGCTCTAGCGGCCTCGCGCAACGTAGCCCCTGTTGTGACAACATCATCTATAAGAATGAGATCCCCGAGGGGATATGCACCAGTTTTAAGGGCGATGGCACCATTCATATTCAGTGCACGTGCCTTTGCTAATAATCGGCTCTGATCACGGACTGTTCGCGTTAGCTCAAGGGCATCTAATACAGGCAGGGATATTTCAACTCCGATTTGATTAGTGAGGTCAACTACAAAACTGCGACCACGTCGACGGCGTGCCGACTTAGAAGATGGGATTGGTACCAATTTCACATTGTAGTTTTTAAATTGTGCTTGTGTTAATACATGAATAATGGAATCAATGATTAGTCTATCGGCGCCTTTCAAACCATTTTCTTTCGCTGCCAAAATGATTTTACTTGCTATCGGTGAATAGATAATTGCGGAATGAACGTGCAACGTGCCGATGAGCGTGGAGTAGTAATGTGGATGCCACTCGCTGCGACATGTAGAGCAAATTGAGATTCCAACGACGCCACATCCAAAACAACGAGTTGGAAAAAGTAATTGCCCTAACCCATCAAAAATTTGCATTTCACAAGGTTAGACATTAATTAAGCAGAAAAAAATTAGTTGTGGAAACTAAACATGGAAATCATCAGGCTGTAGTTTAATCAATCGGCTACTAATACTCTCGGATTCCATTCGAGGAAGCGTCAACACAAAGTGTGCACCTTTATCGGGTCTTCCCCATACTTCTAGTTCGCCATTATGTAGTCGAGCATCTTCCAATGCGATGGAAAGCCCAAGCCCAGTTCCGCCTCGAGTACGTGCTCGCGACAAATCGGCACGCCAAAATCTATCAAATACTCGAGTAAGTGAGGATTCATCAAGACCTGGTCCTGAATCACGTACTCCGACTGCGACATCATCCTCACTAGCCACAATGGTGACCGTAATCGGCTTTTCATCGGCGTAATCGATGGCATTGGTAAATAGATTTCGCAGAATACGCTCCACCCGTCGAATGTCGGCCTTTATGATTACTTCTGATGCAATGGTATAAATACGCAACTCTGTGGCATTCTGAGTAGCAACTAAAGCCAAATCATCCATACAGCGCTGGACTAACCCAATCAAGTCAAATTCACTTACTTCAAGAACAGCTACCTCGGCATCAAATCGACTAATTTCAAGAAGATCTTCAAGTAGCCTCTCGAATCTATCGAGTTGAGCTACCATCAACTCACTACTGCGTGCTAAAACGGGATCAAAACTCGCATTTGCTGAGTTAATTACTTCAGATGCCATGCGCAAGGTGGTCAGCGGAGTACGAAGTTCGTGGGAGACATCTGAAACAAAACGTTGTTGAACCCGAGACAAATTTTCGAGTCGTGCAAACTGTTTTTCAAGTGACTCTGCCATGTCATTAAATGCCTCTGATAGTGTCGCGATTTCATCTTGGGAATGTACGCGCATTCGTTCTGAAAAATCTCCCGAAGTAAATTTAGATGCGATCTGCGCCGCTTCACGAACGGGTTTTACAACCTGGCGCAACACCATCCATGTGATTAACCCGATTAAAAAAATTAAGAATAGCCCCGTTAGTAATAAATATCGGGTAATCAAATTTAGCGTAGCATTTTGGTCTGCAAGCGAGAAGACAATGTACATTTCATATTGCCCGGCATTAGGAATAAATACTTTTTGTCCAATTGCTAAACCAGGAATTTCGCGTCCATCAAGATATTTAAGTGGAATATAACTCCACATATTGCCTTTGTTCTTGCGCACGCTTGCGCTGAGCTTACTCGGAATAGTTTTCGGATCTACGGAGTTTGAGGTTATTTCATAGTTTATTTCTCGCGTATTGCCTTTACTTCTTTTAAAAATTACCTCTCGAGCATTTGCATCTGCCGTCAATGAAGTTGCCGAACTGATAACGTCATCAATAACTTTCCTAACGGCGGCTTCTTTTTCTTCCTGCGCTAATACAAATCGATACTGTGCGCTAAAGATGGTTGAGCGCGCTTCTCTTAAAGAGGACTGTAGATTTACCTTTTTAATGCCTGAGGATAATTGCGAATTTAGAGCCGAGCCCGCAACATAAATAACGCTCAGGGAAAGGAGTACCGTTGAAATAATAACTTTTAAGGCAAGAGAGGTACGAAATTGTGAAATTATGCGGTTCATTATTACGAAGCGCCCATTACTCCAGCTTTATATCCGACCCCACGCACCGTTACAACTATTTCTGGTCGCTCTGCATCATGTTCAATTTTGGCGCGCAACCTTTGGACATGCACATTCACTAAACGTGTGTCGGTCGAATGGCGATAACCCCAAACTTCCCGTAAAAGTGCATCACGTGAAAATACTCTTCCTGGCTCCCTCGCTAAGGCAACTAAAAGGTCAAATTCGAGGCGCGTTAAGGCAATCTGCTTTCCCGCGCGCAGAACTTGATGTGCCTGCACATCGATGGCTAAATCACAGATGGTCAGAAGCCCAGAGATATCAGTATTCGTGCGACGTAAGCGAGTCCGGATGCGCGCAATGAGCTCAGAGGGATGTTTAAATGGTTTGACCATGTAATCATCTGCGCCAGCTTCCAAGCCCCGCACTACGTCGTAAGCATCACCTCTCGCACTGAGCATAATAATCGGCACCATTGACTCGGCACGGATTAATTTGCATACTTCTATTCCATCCACACCTGGCAACATCACATCAAGAAGAACCAGATCTGGAGGATTGTTTCGAAAAATATCCATGACTTCATCGCCGCGGCTTACCAAGTCCACATCAATCCCTGCTCCGGTTAAAACAATTCCGAGCATTTCAGAGAGATCTTGGTCGTCATCAACGACCATAACTAAAGTCATCAGCTACCGTGCTCCCAAGAGTTCAGGTACATGTCTTGGGCAGGTGTAAGCACATCTATTCGGCCGCCCATACTAATAAGCTTTAGGCTGGCAACTTCCTTATCTATATATTCAGGCACATCATGAACTCCGGGCTGCAAGTTTTTCGCCTCTTTGACTAAGTATTCAGCGGTAAGTGCTTGGTCAGAAAAAGACATATCCATTACAGATGCGGGATGACCTTCGGCGGCGCCTAAGTTAACTAAACGGCCCTCGGCAAGAAGTAGGAGTCGGCGACCATCCGCTAACACATATTCATCGGTCTGGTGGCGCATCTTCGAATTCTTTACCTTTGCGTTTTGTTCCAACCATGCAACATCGATTTCGATATCAAAATGCCCAGAGTTGGCCATGATTGCGCCATCTTTCATTACCTCAAAATGCTCCTCGCGAAGCACATCGCGGTTACCGGTGACTGTAATAAAGACATCACCAATTTTCGCGGCATCAATCATCGGCATCACTCGAAAACCTTGCATCATTGCATCTAGAGCTTTGGTTGGATCGATTTCTGTAACTATGACATCGGCACCCATACCTTTAGCACGCTCGGCCACACCTTTTCCGCAATAGCCAAATCCGGCGACAACTAAGATACGACCGGCTAGTAAAAAGTTGGTGGAACGAAAAACCGCATCAAGGGTTGACTGACCGGTGCCATAACGATTATCGAACATATGCTTCGTATCGGTGTCGTTGACGGCAATCATTGGGAACTGAAGTGCGCCATCTTTAGCCATTTGGTTAAGTCGAATTACTCCTGTGGTTGTCTCTTCGCAACCACCGGCGATATTTGGTATTAATTCCTTGCGAGTCGTGTGAAGGGTATTAACCAAATCGCAACCGTCGTCAAAAACTTGATGTGGAGCAATATCTAAAGCCGCATTAATGTGTGTGTAATACCCGTCGCGATCAATGGCATTTCGTGCGAAAACACTAATTCCATACTCATGCACTAGCGCAGCTGCAGTGTCATCTTGCGTTGAGAGTGGATTTGAGGCACACAGCGCGATATCGGCGCCACCGGCCTTTAATACGCGCATTAAATTTGCCGTCTCAGTTGTTACATGCATACATGCGGCAATTCTCACGCCGGCAAAAGGCTGGGATTTTTCAAAGCGCTCGCGAATCTGAGCTAATACCGGCATATTTCGTTCGGCCCACTCAATGCGCTTTCGGCCTTGGGAGGCAAGAGTTGCATCAGCGATATCATGCTTTGGAAGAGTTGCAGTAACTGGTGAGTTCACAAATTGCCCCTTTTAAATTGAAATGTGTAGGACGATAGTTTACCGCCCAGTGGGCTAAAGGCAGTAATGAGGCGGTTTTACTGCCCTTGAATTAACCCCAGAACTTCATCGCGCAGCTTGCCCATCGCCTCAGTCGTCTTTGCCTCGACGTTGAGTCGTAAAAGGGGCTCAGTGTTGGATGGGCGTAGGTTGAACCACCACGACGCGCCAATTACGCTTAAACCGTCGAGATGATCTATCTCTACTCCTTTTCGCACACTAAAAACCTTTTGAACGCGTTCGGTAGCCTTAATTAAATCTTTGACGCTCGAGTTAATCTCACCACTTGATACATACCGTTGAAATGGCGCTAAAATTTCTGACAAGCTCATCGGGGAAGCTCCCAAGACAGCTATCGCATGCAGGGCCGCTAAGGCGCCCGAGTCTGCCCGCCAGAACTCCTTAAAATAAAAGTGACCGGAATGCTCTCCACCAAAAATTGCTCCGCTTTCGGCCATCATCGCTTTAATATATGAGTGCCCGACACGACTGCGCAATCCAATTCCGCCGTACTCATGAATGGTTTCAAGTACTGAACGAGATGATATGAGATTATAAATAACTGTAGAGCCTGGATGTTTAGCTAATTCTTGTTTAGCAATGAGTGAAGTTAAATCTGAAGGATTAACAGCAAGACCATTCTCATCGACAAGGAAACAACGATCTGCATCACCATCAAAGGCAAGACCTAAATCTGCTTTGTGTTTCTTGACCGCTCGTTGTAAATCACGCAAGTTTTTTTTATCGATTGGGTTAGCTTCATGATTTGGAAAACTTCCATCCAATTCGAAATACAAGGGAATTAACTCGCAGTTTAAACGTGAAAAAATCGCAGGTGCCGTGTACCCTGCCATTCCGTTGCCCGCATCAACGACTATTTTTAACGGCCGAATTTCATCTAAATCGACAAGTGAAAGTAAATAATCTACATACTCCTCGAGCATTTCTCGTTTACTTTCAATACCAACTGAGCGGATTTCCAGTGGTGATCCTGCACGCACAAAGTTTTCAATCGTCAGCAGCCCGGACTCTTTACCTATTGGACGTGCCCCGCTTAAAGCTAATTTGATTCCGTTGTATTCGGCTGGGTTGTGACTGGCAGTAAACATTGCTCCAGGTAGGCCTAGTTTCCCGGATGCAAAATACAACATATCTGTCGATGCGAGCCCAATGCGTAGTACGTCGAAACCAGTTGAAGTAACTCCTGCGGAAAATCCATCGGCTAATGCCGGCGAAGATGGACGCATATCTTGCGCGATAATCACGGTAGCTGGTTCGCGCTCCCTCTCTAAAAAACGAGCAAAAGCCAATCCCGTTGCAAAGGAGAAATCCGGTGTTATTTCAGAATTAACGAGCCCGCGAATGTCATAGGCCTTAAAAATATTAGGTATCTGCTCCATAGCTACTACTGCGATGGAACGGCGCGAAGATGGCCGCGGCGACCGATTTGCGATTGTTGTGATTGGCCCTCTGTCATCTCCTGCTCAATATTTTTTGGTAAAGCGACTTCACGCACCGCGTCTGCTATGGCCATGAGATCATCTTTCGATGGACCAGGTTCTTCTCCGGTTGGCTCTTGCTTAATAACGCTCCACCCATGTGGAACTTTCAGCCTTTCGCCATGGAGTAGACACAAGTCATACGCGTGCGGCTCGCTAAACGTTGCTAATGGACCAACCACTGCCGTTGATTCGGCATAGATATAAGTTAATGTCATCATCGCTACAGATCGGCAACCCGCACGCGAACACCTTCTCCCAAGTTTTGGCTTTGAACTCATGTGAACAACATTAGTGGGAAGTCCGCGTCAAAATTGGGATTCTCAAGGATTTAAAACGCGAATGTTGGAGCGTGGGATTTCAACCTTTGTCAGCAAACTTCCCGGCATGATTGGAATGTACCCAAAACCATCGGCCGATACAACGAGTGCGCCTGCATACGTATCTGGAGAGGTGCCAAGAATCGAGATCGAGCGCGCCATTTGGGGTACTCGCCAAAGCGCAATATCGCTACCAGTAATCGTGGCAATTGAATTCTTTCCATTTATTAATGTGACTTGCACCTGCACAGAGAT
>JANLPM010000194.1:0-2927 GCA_031367265.1 Actinomycetes bacterium | reverse complement strand
CGGTTTACCCATCGGAATCACCCGCTCTTTATTACCTTTACCCATTACCTTGATGGTGTTGCGGTTGTAATCAATGTCGCCAATATTTAAGCCGCATAACTCACCTACTCGCGCACCGGTTGCATAAAGTAATTCAACTATCGACACATCTCGAAGCGCTAATGGCGTTTCCTCTTCGCCTGCGCGTACAGCCATCGAATCCATCGCAAATTCTGCTTGTCTTACCTCTAAAACTTGCGGCAATGTGCGATACCCCTTTGGAATTACCAGAGATGCCCCAACATCGCTGGCAAGGTAGCCACTCTTAAAGGCCCATTTAGTAAATAAGCGTACCGAAACTGCGCGTCTAGAAATCGTTGTCCGGGCTCCCCCTTTTATGCTTAGGTTTGCCAGCCAAGAGCGCAGGTGAGTGAGTTCAAGTGCGGAAACCTCACCCAGCTCCAGTTTATCCAGGTGAGCTAAAAGCGATGCAAGATCGCCCATGTAGGCACGGATTGTGTGGGCTGAAAGATTTCGCTCGATGTTTAAATGCTGTTCAAAAACTTTGAGCACGCCCTCGAATTTTTCGTTCACAGATTAAGGCTACCTTTTAGCGGCGCTAAAGTTGAAGTTTTCGCCCTAAAAAACCCATTACCTAGGCTCTATAACCACGGAAATCTGTAACCTTCCCTCGGCCTTTATACGCACCAACTGACCAATTTTTAACACTGAGTTCAATTTAAAGATTGCCACTCCTTTTTTGTCGAGATTTTGTTTGGCTGCCACCTTATAAAGCCATGTACCCGTTGCAGATTTAGTACCAACCTCGAGAGTAGCCTTTTTAAAAGCGTCCTCTGCACACAGATCGACATAAATGAGCGTCGAACTCTTAAGCAGTGTGTATGAAATCTCTTGACACAGGGTTGAATGGTTTGGATCACCTGCTGGGTGTCCAGCCGCCATCGATTCGTGTTGAATAAAAATTGTAGCCACAGCAGATATGGCATTGGCATAGATTCCTGAGGAGTCTTTATGGGCGGCTATTATGCACTTACCTTCGCTAAGACCGATTAAAACCCCTGCCGGACTTATCCCACACACATCAGGAGTATGAGAGAAAAAGTTTAGATCCCCAGTTCCAGAACCACCGGTACTTAAGATTTGCTTTTGATCTCCTGCCTTAATGAAAATCGATGGAGCGGTAATTGTTAAGGGCGCTTGTGCTTTTCGAAATCCAAAGAGCATCAAATAATCGCTAAAAATGGCGATTCTGCCATCTTTTTCAATGAAGTATCCCGCATGCACATCGGCACGTATAACTTCACTTTCAAGTCTCCCCAACGTGTGCCAGCTCATTCCATCAAGTGACCAAGAAGGAATGCCCTCAGTGGCTCCTGCCGGGATATTAATTTCAATTCGAGATTTAAGCCTTGAGATCGATTTCCCGTCTTCATTAATCATTTTAGTTCGCACAACAAAGTAGCCTGCACTCGTTTCTTGGTCAGGGCTAAATGCCGAGATAAGAAAAACTACAGGAACATCAGTGGCCCCTTTCGGAATCAATAGTTTTACTAAAACCGCCTTTTTCGGATCAGAATTCTCGCCCTCGACTAGTACTGAGACATAACCCCCGCTGGAATTATTCGGATCATATGAATACGAACCAAGATCAGTTACAACGGATTCTGGATTATTTGGCACAACGGGAGTAATTGAGGGCAAAGCCGAAACAGTGAAGGTTTTGGTAACCGGCGCGGCAGGGGCAAATTCCGAATTACCAGTTTGGGTTGCAGTAATAGAACACGTCCCGGCGGCAACTGCGTGAAACTTTAAAAAATCAATGGTGCAGGCACTTGGCGTGTTACTCGTTAATGTAACTATCAGGCCACTAGTGGAGTTAACTTTAGGGTTTTGATCGGGATCTTTAGCCACCATTTCCGAAGGTGTGGTAAATATAATAGTTTGCGGTGTAAGAGGTACAGGAACGACCAAAGTCACAACATTGCTCGCTTCGCTTGCTAGCGGCGAAAATGCCGTGGCATTTGCTTGAATGGTAATTGTGCCAGCTTTTGCCGTCTCGTGAAAATTAAATCTCATGTGTGTTGAATCAATGTATGCAACTGAGTCATACCCTAAACCGGTGGAGCCAACATCTACAGTAAAATCGAACTTATCATCTGTGGGGTCAAAATCGGTTCCATTTAAATAAACAACGGGTGAGACAGCGCCATTTGAAATAGTCCAGGTTGTTGAGATAACTGGGCCCGTTGCAACTGCCCAGGTGCTGACAAAATTAAAAACCGTAAGCAGAGAAAGTACGATGATCCCTATTCGTATTCCTTCTCTTGTGCGCTTCAAGACTTTCGCCTGCGACCCCATAGTCAAAACTTCCTCCATATGAATTAAACTAAATTAAGAGAGCTAACTGCTTCATTAATTATCAGTGAATTCACCAATGGCCTTTATTAAGTAAATCAAAAGTATCATCAAATCTTAGCGCGGTTAATCAAAATGTGAGAGATAACGCTCAGAAACTCTTGGATTACAAGTGACGTTATCGCATATTTGACATGTGCGGATTTGACTAGAATTTCAAGCTCTTCACTCTTTTTTAAATGCAGTGGAAGGAATTTACTGACCATATTACTATCGAACGATTTCTGTTGATGCAGAAAAGTTACAGAAAAAGGTGGTAGCGCTTGACTAAAAATGTCAATTGAATTGCCCGAGTGTCCTGAATTCGGGTCGAAAGCAGAAGATTCCGCTCAAATCGAACATGTTCCAGTATAGGCAGAGCCATTTCGATTTCAAAGTATCAACTCCCACTGGCGCTCACTTTTATCATCGACGGTTAGGACTTAATATTCCAACTTGCACGAGCTATGGGCAGGACTTAATATCTAACTTGCACTCCGAACATTTCAAACATTGTCTGGATATTGGCCGGA
>JANLPM010000183.1:0-2579 GCA_031367265.1 Actinomycetes bacterium | reverse complement strand
GCCATCTCATCCAATGAATCCTCAAAGTTATCAATAACTGCATTAATTCGAAGAATAGTCATTGCATCAAAATTTCCATTAAAGAGCATTGATGTAATTCGACGGTGAATACGATCACCTTCATCTTCTATTCGATCGGCTTCTAGATAGTAATGATCAAGATCTTTCAAGCTCTTTAAGCGAGGTATGCTACTCGCAGTGAGCTCTGCTAAACGACGAACTGCATCAACAAGATCAATTGTACCTTGCGGAAAATCAACAACACCGTGCAAAATTATTAAGTCTGTTGCCTCTTCAATCGCATCCATAGCATCATCAAGATAATTAGCGAGCTCTTGCAGATCCCCACGGTCATAGGGTGTAACGAACATGTCATTTACTCGGCAAATAATCTGACCGAGTAGGTCATCAGCTTCAGATTCAATCGCACCGATGCGTTTAGCTAAATCTTTTCGATTCTCAGTTGGCCCATTGATCATCTCAACAGCGGCGCGAGCAGCAACTGCAATACGATCTGCTAAAGATGTATAAAGATCAAAAAGAACTGCGTCTTTTGGTGTTAAGGCCATAAGACCCTCCTCATTGCTTGCCAGGCTCGATTGCCTTCGTAACTCTAGTAGTCATGGCAAGATATACCCATGAGCAAATTTGAACTTATTCTGCTGCGCCACGGTGAATCCGAGTGGAATGCTAAAAACCTTTTTACTGGCTGGGTGGATGTGCCTTTATCCGAAAAAGGCGCGGCTGAAGCAAGGCGCGGGGGAGAGTTGCTTGCCGAGTGCGCATTATTGCCGGACTTACTGCATACATCTCTACTCCGTAGAGCAATTCACACTTCCCAGTTAGCGCTGGATGTTTGTGAGCGTCACTGGATTCCAGTTAAGCGATCATGGCGTTTAAATGAACGTCACTATGGAGCCTTACAAGGCAAAGATAAGGCGCAAACTTTGGCCAAATATGGTGATGCACAGTTCCAATTATGGCGCCGCTCATTCGATGTTGCCCCACCACCAATCGAGGACGATGATGAGTTTTCTCAAAGCAACGATCCCAGATATTTCGATATCGCTGCACCAAAAACCGAATGTCTAAAAGATGTTATTGAAAGAATGTTGCCTTACTGGCACGAAACAATTGTGCCTGACTTGAAACTCGGCAAACGAGTTCTTGTCACCGCGCATGGGAATTCATTGCGCGCCTTAGTTAAACATCTTGATGGAATTAGTGACGGTGATATTGCTGGGCTTAATATTCCAACTGGGATTCCGTTGTATTACCGACTAAATGCCGATTTTACTCCGACAGCTAAAGGTGGCGAGTATTTAGATCCTGAAGCGGCTAAAGTTGCCATAGCAACGGTTGCAAATCAAGGAAAGAAATAAATGATTCTTAAGCCGTGATACCGGAGTATGTATCGCGTTGATCACGCACAATTGCTAGAAGAGTTATCTCGCCAGCACGAGCAAAGAACATAGTCACTCTAACGTGTGAGCCCGCTATCGCATGTAAAACTGGAACGACTGCTTTTGCATTTGCGCTCGCACCTTCAAAACGGATTGGTGTATTTTGTGCCAAAGTATTTGTGCCTGTCACATTTGCTACGACACCATTAATTGAAACTCCGAGTAAGGCATCTTCATTGGGTTGGCTATTAATTACAGTACCTATGAGCACACCGGCGCCTTGTGCCGTTTCCACGACAAGAACATTTACGAGTTTAATATTGTTACCATCAGTTTTGATTGAAGCTTCTACTCCATCAGTTACTTGTGAAACTTGACGGGTTGATGCGTTAAAACCAGCCCCACATGCAGTTAGCGAGAGTGCGAGCACTGAAGTTATCAGTGCAATTCTAATGCGTCGCATAGGCCGTATTCTCTCACATCAAATAAGTAGTTAAATACGCCAGTTTTAAGCCAGATACCGCCGGGTGACTCGCTTCTAAATGGCTGGTACAATTGTCCTCTAGCGAAGGGCAACACATGACATTTAAGGTCGGCGAAACCGTTGTTTATCCCCATCACGGAGCGGCTCTCATAGAAGCAATTGAGACGCGCGTGATCAAAGGTGAAGAAAAGACCTATTTAGTATTAAAAGTTGCGCAAGGTGATTTAACCGTTCGGGTTCCAGCGGAAAATATCGATTTAGTGGGAGTCCGCGATGTGGTTGATTCAGCTGGGCTGGACCGCGTATTTAACGTTTTACGCCAGCCATATACCGAAGAGCCTACAAACTGGTCACGTCGCTACAAGGCAAATCTCGAGAAATTAGCGTCAGGTGATGTTATCAAGGTGGCCGAAGTTGTGCGCGACTTATACCGCCGCGACTTAGATCGTGGTCTTTCAGCTGGTGAAAAACGCATGCTCGCCAAGGCAAAGCAGATCCTTATTTCAGAGCTCGCTCTTGCCGAGCGAACCGACGAAGAGAAGGCTGCAACCATCCTTGACGAGGTTCTTGCTTCCTAAACCATGTCGGTAAGCGCCATAATCGCTGCTGCTGGCAGTGGTGAAAGATTTGGTGCAGGGTATCCAAAGGCTCTCATTCAATTAGGCAATCGGACGCTACTTGAGCACGCAGTT
>JANLPM010000180.1:0-5416 GCA_031367265.1 Actinomycetes bacterium | reverse complement strand
GTTCCGGTAAACGCTCATATTAGCAAAGTTGAGAGCTTTTCATTCCATGCCGACACTGATGAGCTCATCAAATGGTTGAGCCAGTTTTCAAAGCCATCGCATACCTATATTGTCCACGGCGAGGCAGATTCACAAAAGGCGATGAAAGTACGAATTGAAAAAGAACTGGGCTGGAATGCAATAATTCCCAAAAGTTCGCAGGTTTTTTCGGTCTAGATTAATCTGCATGGGTCAAATATAACTAGGGAAAGAGAAAGCGCCCAATACCATGACGGCATTGGGCGCTGATATCCCTCGAATTGCAGAGAGAGAATTAGCCGATTTTTGCGACCTGAGCAAGAGATTTCTTAAGAAGCTCTCCATCCATAACCGAGAACCCAAGGGCGCCACCGACATCCTTTGCGCACTTAGTACTCAAAATATAGGTAGCAAACGCCTTCACAGCCGCGGCCTTTGTCTTATCTGGATATGAAGTATCTGCAAGTAAATACGAAACAATACCTAATGGATAAGCGCCTTTTTCCTTAGTTGCATAGTCAAAAGTTAGAAAACCGTTTACATCTTGGGTAGCCGATGCCAGGAATGCGGCGACTCCAGTTGAGTTCGGTGCTACTGATGAACCTGCTGGATTAATTACGTTTGCAATTTTTAAGTTATTTGCGGAAGCGTAGTTAACCTCCGCATAAGTAATTGAGTAAGGAGTCTTTCCGGCAAGTTGGGCAACACCGGTCGATGAAGCTGCACCAACAACTCGACCTAAGTTGGCTATAGCGTTGATATCTCCTGGGAAGCCATCTTTGAAAACCTTACCAGCTGCCTTAGTCCAGACAGTAGGAGCAGATTTATTCATAAAGTTAGTAAAGTTCTGCGAAGTTCCTGACGAATCGGCTCTATAAATAACCTTAATTGGCTGATTAGGAAGTGTGTAGTGACCCGTAATGATCTGCGTGCGTAGGACTATTGGATTGCCTTTTGCATCTTTCTTTGGATTTCCATTTTTGTCTAACTTGTAAATAGTTTTTGTTGTTGAGCGATTGTTATCTGCAACAATTGCTGCATCGTTCCAGCGCGTAATCGTACCGCCGAAGATTCCAGCGATGGTTGTTGCTGACAGCTGCAAAGTTGTCTTTGAAGGTAAGTTATGCAAAATTGCGATTGGTGCTGCAACTAGTGGAACGTGAATAAGCGTTGAACGCTTTGTGGCTGCGGTATACGCACCATCTGACATCCAGAAATCACCGATTGATTTATCTGAGTTAGCTTGCCCCGTACCTGATGACGATGAGGCATAAACATAAGAGTGGGCACTGCTTGCTGCAAAGCCAGCTTTGCATCCCTCGATCAATAGAGCTGCGAAAGATGAACCGGAGCCCTGTAAATCAACGGCATAAGCAGGTGTACCAGCAATTAATCCAAATGCGACTGCAATGCCTGCAATCTTCGCGAGCTTTGAAATTTTCAATTTGTTCCCCTTTTTAGGTATCGACTTGAAGTACCAGGAAAACCTATGGTTTCTAGGTGAACGAAAAGGATTTGATTGCTAAACGCAGACCAACACTTAGATGAACAAAAGGCAAATGATTATCCGAAGCGGCCGGTCACGTAGTTTTCGGTGCGCTGATCTTGCGGACGAGAGAAAATATCGCTCGTGGGGGCTACTTCGATCATCTGCCCGGGGCCACCATCTGATAAGAAAAATGCGGTGTAGTCCGATACTCGGGCTGCTTGCTGCATATTGTGAGTAACAATAATGATGGTCATCGTGTCTGATAATTGACGAATAGTCTCTTCAATACGCAGCGTAGAACCAGGATCAAGGGACGAGCAAGGTTCATCCATTAATAGAACCTGTGGCCGCACGGCAAGAGCACGAGCAATACACAATCGCTGTTGCTGTCCTCCGGAAAGAGATCCACCATGTGCCCCTAATCGATCTTTTACTTCGCTCCATAAACCGGCACGCTCTAAACACTCTTCAAGTAACTCTGATTTGTTGGCAACTTTAACCTGAGCCAGCTTTAAACCAGATAAGACGTTCTCTCCAATGGTCATCGATGGAAATGGATTTGGCTTTTGGAAGACCATTCCAATTTGTAAGCGAATTTTTGTAACATCTGTGCCTGGCGCATAAACATCTTTTCCATCTAGTAATACTTGTCCAGCCATCGCAGCCCCTGGAATAAATTCGTGCATACGGTTTAATGTGCGAATAAATGTAGATTTTCCGCAACCTGATGGTCCAATTAGGGCAGTTACAGTTCCCGCTGCAAAATCCAAGGAAATATTTGAAATCGCGTGGTGCTTGCCGAACCAGGCATGCACACCGCGGGTTTCAAGACCGGTACCTATCGCTCGAATATCGCGCGTCTTGAGCGGTTTCGCGTGTGCGACGTCGGCTAAAGAATTTGGACTGATAGTTGGTTGCATTTTTTCCTTTTCACTTTCATGAAATGCGGTCATTTAGTTAACTTTCTAGAGCCTAGGAAACGCGCCGAGGTAAAGAGAATGAGTACCAAGCCCACTAAAACTAAAAGTCCGGCCCAGGCGCGGGTAATCGCTTCGGGCGAACCAGCGTTAAAGGATTTCCAGATGTAATACGGAAGCGACCCCATGGGCCCATGAAAGGCATTTGGATTAACTTTATCTCCGCCGCCAGTTAATAAGAGAATCGGCGCAGTCTCTCCAGCGATTCGCGCAACTCCTAAAATAATCGCCGTGACTAAACCACTCTTAGCCGCCGGCAAAACAATCATGGCAACCGTACGCCACTGAGTCCCGCCTAAGGCAGTTCCAGCTTCACGTAAATCATTTGGAATTAAATTCAAAACTTCTTCAGAAGTTCGGGCGATAGTTGGAATCATTAAAATTGTTAAAGCGAGAGATCCCATAAACCCGGAGTACGCCTTTGTAATTGGATACAAGATGGCTGAAAGAATAAAGAGGCCGGCAACAATTGAAGGGACACCACTCATTGCTTGGACCAGAAAACGTATGGGATTTGTAAAACGACCTCGTATTTCGGTCAGATACAGCGCCGTTAGAATTCCAATTGGGACACTTAGTATGAGCGAAATCGTCACAAGTGTCAGAGTCCCAGTGATTGCATGTAGCAACCCACCGTTAGTGAGTGGGTCAGTTGGTGTAGCAAGGGCCATATCGTGAGTAAAAAGGCCAATATGTATGCCTGGCAAGCCTTTCTTGAGAACCGTTGCCAGAATACTAGCCGCCGGAATTACGGTAACTACTGCGCCAATTGCTACTAGTGAACTAATTAGTGCATCTTTTGCCGCCGCACTTCCACGTACTCTTGCTTTTATGATCGAAGTCAATAGGGCAAAGCTAAGGAAATAGATGGCAAAGTATGCAAGTTTACCTTTCATTGGTGTCAAGGCAACCACTGAGTAGGAAGCAAGAATTGCAACTAAGAATATTGCTATGTCAGTTGCACGCTCTCGAGGTGAAGCTTTCCATGGTTTGCTGGGAACTACAGCTTTCGAAATATTCATCGTCCAGATTTTCCAGTGGTTTTAACTATTAAATTAGCAAGACCATTTACAACGAGAGTCATTAAAAAAAGAACTAAACCGGCCGCCATTAAAGCTTTAATTTCATAAGGGCTGGCATCACCAAATTTGAGGATAATCAGCGACGCAACGTTTCCCCCAGCGCCTAACAACATCTGCCAGTTAATTTGAAAGACAATATTTAAAACGGTAAAGACAGCGACGGTTTCGCCCATTGCCCGCCCCAGTCCGAGCATTGCACCACCAATGACACCGCTGCGACCGTGTGGGATGACTACGGCTTTTATCATGGCCCAACGGGTTGCACCAAGGGCATAAGCTGCTTGAATCCGATCAAGGGGGGCCTGCGAAAATATTTCGCGTGAGATTGAAGTTATGATCGGAATAATCATGATTGCTAACACAACGCCAGCTACAAATGGAGAGCGGGTAAAAACTGGAACTTTTAGATCAAATATCGGAATAAATCCCAGATATTTATGCAAAAGTTTGGCCCAATATTCCACACTCGGCATTAACACTAAGAAACCCCAAATACCAAAGAGAATTGAGGGGAAGGCTGCCATTAAGTCAATGATGGAAACTAAGATTTTTTTGAGCCAGAGTGGTGCATAAAAATTGAGAAAAAGGGCGCACAGCACTGAAATCGGAAGCGCAATTGCCACAGCTATGAATGAACAAAGAATCGTACCAATGAGCATTGCAGCTAAGCCAAAATGGCTAGCGGTAACATTTCCTGATTCATCGGTCGTAATCGACCATTCTGAGTGTGTAATGAACCCAATTCCTTCTTGCCGAAGAATTTCGAAACCTCTGAATCCAAGGAAGAGAGCAATTAAACCCAAAAGTACCAGCGATGAAACTCCACCAGCTGTTACCACCCCACGAAAAACTTTATCGGAGCGGCGCGGCTCAGTAGTGATTACTCGTGGTACGGGAATAAAGAGCTCTTGGGTGCTCACTGATATTTACGCGTACTTTCCTGTAACCAGAAAGTAGACGCGACGTGAGATGGATACCGCATGGTCGGCATAACGTTCGTAGTAACGCCCAAGCAGAGTCAAATCGATTGCAGGTTCGATTCCATATTTCCAGTGTGGTTGGATGAGAATTCCAATTAACTGGCGATGCAGATCATCAATTTCATCATCATCGCGTTCAACTTCAAGTGCCATATCAGTATCACGAGTAGAAATTACGACTCCGGTTTTATCTGTAATTTTTACCGCCGCCGATCCCATTGAAGTGATTGTTGGTATTAATTCCGGTGGGACCGCGCAATCTGGATACCTCAAACGTGCAATCTTTGCAACATGATGAGCTAAATCTCCCATCCGCTCTAAATCTGAACCCATCCGAAGAGCGGTAACTAGTGCGCGTAAGTCAGAGGCAACAGGTTGTTGGCGAGCGATGATGTCAATAATGCGTGCATCAATGTCATGTTGAAATTCATCGATTCTTTCATCCTCCGAAATTATTTCTTCGGCGAGTTTTAAATTACTGTCGATAATCGCTGTCGTTGCGCGTTCCATCGATCTCGAAACCATTGATGTTAGATCTACTAAGGATTGTGAAACGCTATCGAGCTCGTCTTGAAAGACTGATCTAATGAGGGCCATAGCGCAAAACCTATGCGGAGATGATGAATAGAGAGCAATGCTTAGGTGAACGGAAGGTAAACTGGTCATTTGAACCTATAGAGTGATGACATGAAGTTCGTTCGTAAAAGTTCAGACGAGCTCGATTCTCGCGCGCTTCCCAATATGTTGGTTGAGGCTTTGGGCATGCTTGATGGGGATTCACTCATTTTGGCTCCTGGCGAAATTCCCATTTTTGCTACTCCTGGTATTGAGGCTCTAGGTGTATTAAGAGATGGGAAAATTCAAAGCCCT
>JANLPM010000174.1:0-10977 GCA_031367265.1 Actinomycetes bacterium | reverse complement strand
GGCACCGATTGCACCAGTGATAGCCGAATAGATATCAGCGCCCGTGCCAGCGATAACACGTGCAGTAAAAGTCGATGCATTAAATTCATGTTCGGCGTACAAAATAAGGGATGCATGCATCGATTCGACCCAGAGATTGTTTGGTGGAGCACCATGTAATAAATGCAGGAAATGCCCGCCAATTGAGTCATCATCGGTTTCAACGCTGATGCGTGTGCCGCTTTTTGCAAAGTGATACCAGTACAACAACATTGAATTTAGGCAGGCAATTAACTTATCGGCGATCTCCTTTGCCCCGGCTTCAGTGTGCGCGCCATATTCTGGGCTAATCGCGCCCAGAGCCGATACTCCGGTACGCATGACATCCATGGGATGTGCGCTGGCAGGAATGGCTTCTAGGATTGTTTTAACTTCATCGGGCAAACCACGCAGGCTTTTGAGCTTATTTTTATAAGCAATTAACTGGCTTTGTGTTGGCAGCGTGCCGTAAATTAAAAGGTGGGCGACTTCCTCGAACTCGCAGTGCGCAGCTAAATCGGCGATGTCATATCCACGATAGTGCAGATCGTTTCCGGATTTTCCAACACTGCATAATGCGGTATTTCCGGCAGGCACGCCAGAGAGTGCCACGGATTTCTTAGGCTGAAAATCGACCACTTATTCTTTTTCCAAGAATTTATCCATCGCTTTTTCATATTCATAATAATTAATACGCTCATACAACTCTTCGCGTGTTTGCATGGCGTTGATTACACCAGCCTGAGTGCCATCGCGTCGAATAGTTTCATAGACGTTTTCTGCTGCTTTGTTCATGGCACGAAATGCCGATAGCGGATACAAAATCATCGAGACCCCGTTGGCTCCGAGTTCTTCTCGGGTAAACAGCGGCGTCAAACCAAACTCGGTGATGTTAGCTAAAATTGGTTGAGAAACTGCGGCAGAAAACTTTGCATAATCAGCTAACGTTCTAATCGCCTCTGGAAAGATAAAATCAGCCCCGGCTTCGATATAAGCATGGGCGCGATCTATGGCCGCATCGATTCCCTCAATTGCAATGGCATCGGTGCGGGCCATAATTGAAAAATTATCATCACTTCGCGCATCCACGGCCGCCTTAATTCGATCAACCATTTCAGACGTACTAACCACCTCTTTATTTGGGCGGTGTCCGCAGCGCTTAGCCCCCACTTGATCTTCAATATGCATCGCTGCCGCCCCAGCTTTAATTAAATCTTTAACGGTACGGGCGATATTAAATGCCGATACTCCGAAGCCGGTATCGGCATCGACAAGGAGGGGTGTATCGCAGACGTTAGTAATACGGCGAACGTCGGTTAATACATCTGCAAGGGTTGTGATTCCAAGGTCAGGCACACCTAATGACCCAGCGGCGACTCCCCCACCCGAAAGGTAAATGGCTCGAAACCCAGCCCGCTTGGCCAAAAGTGCGTGGTTAGCGTTAATTGTGCCGATAATTTGGAGCGGTTTTTCAGTGGCAAACGCGGCTTTAAAAGCCAATCCTGGACTCATTGTGCTCACAGTTGGAGTCTATCTACCCACCTTCGCCCTGTAACTAGCCCTAAATGACTCGGCATTGTGTGTAGTTGAACTTTCAACTACTTTCCTGTAGCCTTAGTCCATGCAAACAATGCCGGCTTTATATATCGGACATGGGGCACCTATGTTGCTCGATGACCCCTTGTGGACTTCTCAACTGCGTGATGTTGCAAAAAATATTGAAAAACCGAAAGCAATTCTCATTGTCAGCGCACATTGGGAGTCCGAGCCGGTAACGCTGAGCAATCCATCGGCTAATGCTCCCCTTGTTTATGACTTCTCCGGCTTTGATCGAAAATTTTACGAGATGGCTTATAACTCTCCTGATGCAACCGAGTTATCCAATTTAATTGCATCGGTGCTGCCCGATACCGAGCCCGTTCATCAATCTGATCGCGGTTTGGACCATGGTGCATGGGTACCGTTGAAAGTTATGTATCCCGATGCCGACATTCCCGTGGTACAGATGTCGATGCCAACGAGTGATCCAGCAAAGTTATTAGCCCTTGGAAAACGATTACAACCTTTGCGCGATCAAGGCGTACTCATTATTGGTTCGGGTTTTATGACTCATGGACTTCGCTATCTTCAAGATTGGTCAAGTGATGCAGTTGCGCCAACATGGTCGAGTGATTTCGATATGTGGGCCGCCGAAGCTCTAGAAAAAGGCGATGTTGATTCACTCGCAAACTTTCGCGAATTAGCTCCGGGTATGCCGTATGCCCATCCCACCGTTGAACATTTCACACCATTGTTTATCACTCTTGGCGCGGCCACCAACACCGATGCATCCCCGCAAACCCTTATAGATGGCTATTTCTTGGGTCTTAGCAAGCGCAGTATTCTCGTCGCCTAAATAATCGATTTAGCCCACTCTATTATGGTTTTAGCAGCTTCTAAGTCAATCTGAACTCTTTCAAGGTCAACCCCAAGCCTATTGGTTTCTGGATACTCGACTGTATTACGGCGCCGGCGCATCTTATCGAATGGTCCAACTATTCGCACTTCCTCCATGGTGCACATAGGAATGAGAACATCGTGAATTACTGCGTGCCCTCCAAAACTCGTGGCCCGCAACCCTTTCATGCTTAATATCGCTGAGAGAGATTTACGGGAGGCATCGTAAATTAAGCAATATGCTCCCTCTGGATCACCCTTCATTGACTTCTCTGCTGAGTTCAAATGATTCGTAGCTTGCTCTAATAAACGCTTAGCGAAGCTTTGATCTGGAGTTACCTTTTCAAGTAATTTTTTCGCAATAAGTTTTTCGATTTTTGCTTTGCTGGCCTCTGTTTTCTGCACAGATTGAGACTAATTCCCTGCACTGACAACTATTTAATAGTTAATTCAACGTGTGGATTCTTGTGAATTGTTTTAAGAAATGGCTGGCTCTTTTCTTTCCAGTCCTTAGAACTAATTTTCCGAATATTGACATCACGCCCAAGCGTCTTGGCAGCACGATCTGAGACCTCATCAAGCAAATCCAACGAGACAGTACCAACAACTAAGAGATCAATGTCATTTGGAATTGCACCGGATTTGCCTTTGTATCGAGCTGCCCATGAACCAAAAATATAGGCAGCATCAACTCCTTTCACGCCAGCAAGTTCGCGCTCAAGTACCGGTAGAGGCCCATAGGTAAGTGCCAGCAATTCTGTAAGTGCCGGTGCGATGCGAGAGTTCATTTCTGCTCGGATTAAACGGTTGCGTCCTTCACGACGTTCTCTAATAAACCCTGACTCTATTAACCGAACCGCTTCGTGATGAAGCCCTGGGATTGAAACTCCGATAGAGCGTGCTGCATCTGAGAGCGTGTACTCCTTGTCGGGATTGAGAAAGAGCATGGCCAGAAGATCGCCCTGAGTGCGCGAGCGCAGAATTGGTAGTAAGAGCGATTCTTTCATAACTCTTAATATATCTTAATAATAGCGAAAGTAGTATTTGAGGCAAAGAAAACCCCCGCCTAAGTGTGAACTGAACCCTCCTGTTAAGACTCTCTATTACGAGTCCAACTGAAGGGGTTCATTTCACCTCTTAAAGCAAGTGAGCTTCTTAGTAAGTATTTTATGAGCAGCCCGAAGTATTGCCACAGCCTTCGCATACATAACAGGCACCTGACATGCGCATTTTGACTCCGCAGGTCATGCACAAAGGTGCATCGGCTTTAATTCCAGAGAGAGCTTCCATCAACTCAGTTGAGGAACCAAACTGTTGTTTGCTATCGACTGCGATCGAAACCGGCTTTGGCGCCGAGACTAAAGGTGCCTCCGGAGCGCTAACTTCGAGGTTTTCATAATCCTCAACCACGTCCTTGGTGTAGGCGCCTGTTTCTAACGCACGAGCGCGCTCAGTCGATGTGTAGAGACCCATGGAGCTTCTTGAATCAAAGGGTAAGTAATCAAGGGCTAAGCGGCGAAAGATGTAGTCCATCATGGACTGTGCCATGCGGATATCGGCATCATCGGTCATGCCTGATGGTTCAAAGCGCAGGTTCGTAAATTTCTCTACGAAAGTTTCTAGCGGAACTCCGTATTGGAGTCCGATCGATACTGCGATTGAAAAGGCGTCCATAACACCGGCCAGAGTTGATCCCTGCTTTCCAAGTTTTAAGAAGACTTCACCTAGCGCGCCATCGGCATATGCCCCCGATGTCATGTAGCCCTCGGCCCCACCAACTGAAAATGAAGTCGTTGTTGCTGGACGTGATTTTGGAAGTCGCTTTCGAACTGGAGTTGCGGGATGTGTTGCAACTGCCGTTGCGTTCTTTGCCGCTTTGCCATCTGATAATGGCTGGCCAACTTTGCAGTTATCGCGATAGACGGCCAGAGCTTTAAGACCGAGCTTCCAGCCTTCGTAATAAACCTCTTCAACCTCTTCAACAGTTGCATCTGATGGCAAGTTAACGGTCTTTGAAATAGCACCCGATAAAAATGGTTGGCAGGCCGCCATCATGCGAACATGTCCCATTGGTGCAATTGAGCGGGCACCGAGCGCGCAGTCAAAGACGTCATAGTGATCAGGCTTTAACCCTGGCGCATCGATGACGTGACCGTGGGAGGCGATGAATTCAACGATCGCTTCAATCGTCTCTTCGGTGTACCCCAACTTTCGAAGGGCCGCTGGAACGGTCTGGTTAACGATCTGCATAGAGCCGCCACCGACGAGCTTCTTAAATTTAACTAATGAGAAATCAGGTTCGATCCCCGTCGTATCACAGTCCATCATCAAACCGATTGTGCCGGTGGGGGCTAGGACTGAGATCTGGGCGTTGCGCCAGCCGTTTTTATCTCCCGTTGAAAGGCAGGCATCCCAAGCATTATTGGCCTCGCTCCACACATCGCGATCAAGGGTAGTTTCAGATTTTGCCGCCGATGATGCCGAAGCGTGCTTTCGCATCACCCGGGCATGGGCTTTAGCATTTTGGGCAAAGCCGGCGTAGGCGCCAACCATGCCAGCTAGTTCGGCCGAGCGCTTATATGTGGTGCCGCTCATCAACGAGGTTATTGAACCGGCTAATGCACGTCCGCCTTCAGAATCATAGGCAAGTCCTGATGCCATTAACAGTGCGCCAAGGTTTGCATAACCGATACCTAATTGGCGATATGCCTTAGTTGTATCCCCAATTGCCTCCGTTGGAAAATCTGCAAAACAGATTGAGATATCCATCGCGGTAATAATCATTTCAGCTGCGCGAGAAAATGTCTTAGCATCAAATGATCCATCTGATTTTAAGAATTTCATTAAGTTAAGCGAAGCTAAATTACATGATGAGTTATCCAGCGACATATATTCAGAGCATGGGTTAGAGGCGTTAATGCGACCGGTTTCAGGATTAGTGTGCCAATCATTAATGGTGTCGTCATATTGAATTCCCGGATCGGCACATGCCCAAGCCGCCTGTGCCATCTTTGTAAATAAAGTTTTAGCATCAACGGTATCTATAACTTCTCCGCTTGCACGTGCAGTTAAACCAAACTGCTCACCCTTTTCAACTGCGCGCATGAATTCATCTGACACACGAACTGAGTTATTTGCATTTTGATATTGAACGCTAATGATGTCCTTGCCGCCAAGATCCATATCAAAGCCGGCATCGCGCAAGGCGCGAATCTTGTTCTCTTCCTTTACCTTAGTCTCGATAAACTCTTCGATATCGGGATGTGAAACATCAAGGACAACCATCTTGGCGGCCCGCCGTGTTGCCCCCCCAGATTTAATTGTTCCGGCGGACGCATCGGCGCCGCGCATAAATGAGACTGGACCTGATGCAGTTCCGCCGGATTTAAGTAGCTCTTTGGATGAGCGAATGCGGGATAAGTTCAATCCAGCCCCTGATCCACCTTTGAAAATCATTCCCTCTTCGCGATACCAGTTAAGAATGCTCTCCATAGTGTCATCGACGGAGAGAATAAAGCAGGCACTGACTTGTTGTGGCTCATTAGTACCGACGTTAAACCAGACAGGTGAGTTGAAAGAGAAAATCTGGTGCATCAGCATATGAGTTAGTTCGTGCTCAAAAATCTCGGCATCGTTATCGGTTGCAAAGTAGCCATGCTCTTTGCCGGCCTTGGTATATGTCAACACTACGCGATCGATAACCTGCTTAAGTGACCACTCACGATTTGTCGCACCGACTGCGCCGCGAAAATATTTAGTCGCAACAATCGTTGATGCATTCACTGACCAGAAATCTGGAAACTCAACGCCATGTTGTTCAAATACGGTCTCACCTGTTTTCCAGTTTTGTTGCACTACATCACGACGCTCCCATTTAACTTCGTCGTATGGGTGAATACCCTCGTTGGTGTAGATGCGTTCGATCGTTAAGCCCGCACCCTTTATGGTGTTATGTGCTTTGATCTTGGCTGGTCGGTTGATAACCGTCTCTGACATATATCTTTCCCCGTATTTCTTTAGTAGGTCTTTAATTTATTTATTCGTTAGTGCAGCGTTAGTTGTAGTTCTTTCAACTCTTGCATCTGCACGGGGATTATCTGCAGTCCTATTACTCGATGGCATAGCTCGCAAAAGTGCGATCTCGCCTTCGAAATCTTCAAGGGAGGCAAAGTTACGGTAAACCGAGGCATATCGAAGGTAAGCCACTTCATCTAATTCGCGAAGTGGAGCCAAGATGGCCATTCCCACCTCTTGGGCCTCGATTTCGGCCTGACCGGTGCTGCGTAAGTTTTCTTCGACGCGCTGAGCCAGCAAAACTAGATCATCTTCACTGACTGGGCGGCCTTGGCAGGCTTTTCGTACGCCCACTAATACTTTTTCGCGACTAAACGGCTCTGTTGCACCACTGCGTTTGATGATGCTCAAGACCGCAACCTCTTGAGTTGAAAAACGCTGGCCACACTGTGGGCATTCGCGGCGGCGGCGAATCTGGGTCCCATCTTCGGCTGGTCGGGAGTCAACGACTCGAGAATCATCGTGTCTGCAAAACGGGCAAATCATTTCGGCGTGTCTCCCTTCTACATGCTTGCTTTTTCCCAATTTAGAGGTAAAGAGGGGATTTCCAAAACTACCCTAAAAACACTACTCATGGAAGTTTTATCCGTTCCTACCCCTATATCTAGTAGGAACTATAAAGCATAGGAAGAGGGTTTGCCCTCTCAGTAGGCAGCGACACGGTTCTAGGGCGTGTCGTTTTACTCACCCCCTGCACAGCCGGCGCCCAGCCAGAGCTAGGCCAACAGGCGCGCACCTTTATGGGCTTTGGCCAAAATGGCGTCACAGGTCCACAGCTCGGCCTTGGCTAAGGTTGCAGTGGCGCTGATGATCGCATCAGGAGTCCTTAACCCTGTTTTAGCTCTGACATGCGCAGCTGAGACTGCAATTTCCTGGCTGACGTCGATGATCTGATGTAATTTCTCTGAAAATTGCGCGTGCGCTTTATCAACAACTCCTTTATTTACCGCATGGGGCAATACCTCGGTCAAAGTTAGGGCGGAGATGGCATACAGATTTGATGTTTCAAAATTTTGCCTAATCGCATCGTGGTGTTTATCCGATGGGTTGATGAGTCCAATCAAGACAGATGAATCAAGAAGAACTAGTCCCATGACCCGCGCTCTCTTTCTTGATCAAATTCATCAAAGACCCCAGGAAATGCTCCGACTAAATCTAAAACTGAATTCTTACTTTTCAATATTTGTATGTGCATAAAACCAGCGTCATTAACTACGAATTCCACTTCATCCCCTACCTCTAGGCCCACTTTTCGCAGAATATCTACAGGTACTGTCAATTGATTCTTTGAACTTAACTTTGATGTGGATGTTCGCCCTGCTCGTTGGATAGGTTTTTTTACCACCACTACTTTTCGTACGCGTTTTATCGGAGCTTTCTTAGCCTTTACCTTAGTTGCCATAAGTAAAGGCTAGCATGAAGGCGCAATTTCTAGAAGAAATTATTTAGTTGGGGCCTGAACTATTTGATTGGTACTCGAAGGCGAGCGCCAGCGGTGAGGTCATAGCCCGCTAAATTATTGGCCTCACGGATTTGCTCAATCATCCCTTGCGTGTCCCCATGTGAATGGGCCGATGCCACCGACCATAGCGTTGCACCGGCCGGTACAACGATGCTGACATAAGACACGGCTGCAAGCTTTTGATCACCAGCTCCCGATCGGGCGGCAAAGCCAGCGGCTAAGACAATGGCCAGAGAAAAGACGACAAGGGTGCGAGCTAAGCGGGCAGGCCGCGATAATCTAGCGACAGATAGTGAGCCGGACGGATTGGCCAACCATTGACTATTAGAAAACCCTTGATTTATACGGCTTTGCGGGGCTAACTGGTTAAAAGTAAGTGCACTCATGTCGTAATCCTCAAACTTCTTACCTACTATGACCTTGGGGAAGGTATCCGAACGCCTGTTCGAATAAGATAATTAAACACCAACGTACTGACATTTTGCAAGTATTTTTCGAACAGGTGTTTGAATTTTGGGTGAATTTCTGCCACTATCTATCCATGAGCACAGCGCGCACAACCCGTCCGGCAGGTCTTTCCCCCCGACAATCCGAGATTTTGGCCGTCATTCAAGCCTCAATAAAGGCCCACGGCTACGCCCCCTCCATGCGTGAAATCGGAGCCGCGGTCGGCCTGACAAGTACGGCATCCGTTAAATATCAGTTGGAAATCCTTGAATCCAAAGGCTTCATTCGCCGCGACGAGAGCAAGGGTCGAGCCCTTGAACTAACTCCCGATGAATCTGGAACTAGCGTAGATAAAACCCGTTTGATTCCACTTGTTGGTCGCATCGCAGCTGGTGGGCCTATTACTGCCGAACAAGAAGTTGAAGAGCTATTTCCCTTACCAGAGTCAATTGTGGGTAGCGGAGATTTATTTATGCTCAAAGTCGTAGGAGAATCAATGGTCGATGTTGCGATTTGCGATGGCGATTTTGTGGTTATCCGTTCCCAGAAAGATTGCAACAACGGTGAAATCATCGCCGCGATGATTGATGGCGAAGCAACCGTAAAAACATTTTCGCGAAAAAATGGCCATATCTGGTTATTGCCAGCCAATGATAATTTCGCACCAATCGATGGAGATGCCTGCGAAATTTTAGGCAAAGTAACTGCCGTTCTTCGTTCCTTGCATTAATCACTGCTAGAACTGAAATACCCAGATAACTGCCCCACTTTTTTTCCGATCTATGCTCACCAAGAGTCAGTGAGTATGCATTCCATTTGGGTGGCCAGAATTAATCCATTGCTTCAAAAAATCAGGTGCAAAGAGTTCGGAGATAACCATCTCGGCTGCCCCTTTAAGACCTGTACCGTCACCGGCATCACCTAAGCGAATTTCAAGATCCCGTGTTGCGAGTGGTAGCGATCTGCGAAAAACAGTCTCGCGAATCGAGGCCAGAAGTTGATCTCCAGCAGCAGAAACCCCGCCTCCGATAACTATCAAGGATGGATTATGGAAATTCACTAACATCGCTAAAATACGACCAACTTGTTTTCCCACATTATTAATGGCATCTACACACCATTTATCACCACTTTTTGCCCCCTCTATAACGTCGCGCGCGTCAATTGTTTTATTAGTTTTTTTGCGTGCGGCTAGAAACTTACTTTTACCGTTGGCAATCGCCGCTAAACCATCGCGGGCAAGGGCTACGCCCCCGGCAACAGCTTCAAGACAGCCCACGTTTCCACAACGACAAACCACATCTGTTGTCTCACTTATTGCAATATGGCCAATATCACCTGCGCAACCTTGGGCTCCACGGTGCAATCTTCCATGAGTCAAAATCCCGGCTCCTATGCCGCTTCCGATTTTTATATAGATAAGTTCACTTGATTTCTTATCATGTAACTTGGCCTGCTCGCCAAGTGCCATAAGATTTACATCATTGTCGACCCAGACAGGAACATCATATTTATCTGCTAATCGCGCTCTAACGGGGTAGCGATCCCATCCCGGCATAATCGGTGGTGACATCGGAATCCCGGCAGCAAACTCAACTGGACCCGGGAGCCCGACGCCAATCCCCCAGATATTTTTAATCTTGAACTCTGCGATGATTGAATCGAAGGCTTTTTCAACTTGAGCCAAAACAAGCTCTGGGCCAAGTGAGATCTGCGTATTGAAGCTTTGAATCTCGCTCAGATTCCCAGATAGATCTGAGATCGCCACACTCAATCCGCTTGCCCCCAGTTCGGCGATTAATAACGTTCCGGCGTTGGGGTTGAACTCCAGCATTCGCGGGGCGCGGCCCCCGGTTGATACCCCCAGTTCGCCCTCAAAGAGTAAACCCGTGCTCAAGGCGATATCGATGTGCTTAGTCGCTAAAGTCCGAGAAAAGCCGGTTTGGCGAACTACTTTTGGTCGAGAGATCTGGCCCGAACGTCGAATTGTGGCAATAACCAGTGCCAAACTGCTTGCATCATCGAGGTCAAGCTCGTATTCGGACACCTTTGTTGGCCATGGACCTTTCCCTAAGTAAAGCGATAGATGGAAGGCTAGCATGGAATTACATTACATTTGTATAACAATACAAAAATATAGTGCTTTCCGTATTGACTTTTGTATTTTAAGGCATAAGTTATGCCCATCAATCCTTAAGGAAGGTTCCTTTGGATTGCAGAAGGAAAGGTGATAATTATGGCCCAAACAATGTTGGCTGCAAGACTTCATGGCCCTGGGGACCTTCGGATGGATACCATCGAAGTGCCGATACCAAAACCTGATGAAGTCCTTATTAAAGTGCACCGTACTGGTATTTGCGGTACTGATTTACATATCGCAAAAGGTAATTTCCCCGCACCAAATCTTCCATTGACTCTCGGACATGAGTTTTCGGGAACTATCGTTGAAATTGGTAGCACTGTTTCATCAGTGGCGGTAGGTGCCAAAGTAGTTGCTGATATTAATATCGCTTGTGGAGCTTGCGACTTCTGCCGAAAAG
>JANLPM010000166.1:0-2683 GCA_031367265.1 Actinomycetes bacterium | reverse complement strand
TAACGATGGCCGATGTCGATACTTTAATTCTGGCAACGATTACTTATCCTTTCCAGGCACCAAGTGCGGCGACCGAGTTAATTAATCTGCTCGGGAATCCAAAGGCTGCGGCATTTGATATCAGTGCGGCATGTGCTGGTTTTTGTTATGGCGTGGCAATGGCTAGTGATTTAGTTCGAGCTGGAACTTCGAAGAAGGTTTTAGTGGTTGGGGTAGAAAAGCTTTCAGATTTTACGGACCCCGATGACCGAGCAACCGCATTTATCTTTGCCGATGGTGCTGGAGCCGTTGTAATTGGAGCCAGCGATGATGCACGAATTGGACCTGTTGCTTGGGGGTCGGACGCGGATTCGCGCGAGGCAATTTTAATGAAACCTGCTTATACAGATTTTAGAAACTCGCCAGAAAAAGGTGCGAGGGAAATCGGCTGGCCAAATATTTCGCAACAAGGCCAAACGGTTTATCGTTGGGCGGTTTTTAACGTCAGCAAAGTTGGATTAAAAGCCCTTGCGGCCGCCGGCGTACGTGCCGATGAGCTCGGTTCTTTCATTGCACATCAAGCAAACATGCGAATCATCGAATCAATGGCAAAAGAGATGAAGCTTCCGCCTACAGTTGTTATTGCCGATGATGTTCGCGTCAATGGAAATACTTCAGCGGCATCGATACCTCTGGCAATGGATATTTTGCTCGAAAAGCACCCTGAGCTGCACGGTACTTTGTCGCTCTTAATCGGATATGGTGCCGGCCTAGTTTATGCCGCCCAAGTTGTGCATTTACCGCCGCAGCCATGAGAATTTCGCCACCAATGCACACAAATACTCGTAAGTAAAGCAGATTTCAGAGAGAATAGCGCCTTAATATCAATGAACCGAAATCGCGAACAAAGGAATAACTAACTATGGCACTTGCACAAGCTGACGTACTTGCAGGATTAAGAGAGATCGTTGAAGAAGTTGCTGGTATTCCTGGCGCATCGGTCGAACTCGATAAAAACTTTACTGAAGATTTAGAAGTTGATTCATTGAGTATGGTTGAAGTCGTTGTTGCCGCAGAAGAGCGTTTTGGCGTAAAGATTCCAGATGAAGCCGTAACTGATCTCGTCACTGTTGGCGATGCCGTTAACTTCATCGTTAACGCAGCTAAGTAGTAAGTAAAGAAGTTTTACTATGTCCACCCGTCGAGTTGTTGTAACTGGACTTGGAGCAACAACTCCTTTAGGTGGTGACGTACCCACGACGTGGTCTGCGCTTTTGGCAGGCACAAGTGGTGTCCGCTTATTAACTGAAGAGTGGGCCCAAACACTTCCAGTGCACTTTGCTGCGCGCGTTGCCGTTGAACCCAGTGAAGCGATGGAGCGCGTTGAGATGCGACGCTTAGATAGATCTGAACAGTTCGCTCTCATAGCATCCCGTGAGGCATGGAAAGATGCTGGCTCTCCTGAAATCGATAAAGAGCGTTTAGGTGTTGTCATAGCATCGGGGATCGGCGGAGTTACAACGATGCTGGACCAATACGATATTTTGCGCGAAAAGGGGGCTCGATTCGTTAGTCCGCACACGGTCCCAATGCTGATGCCAAATGGGCCGGCAGCAAATGTTGGTCTCGAACTACAAGCCAAAGCTGGTGTACATACACCCGTAAGTGCATGTGCATCTGGTGCTGAAGCAATTGGATACGCATTAGAGATGATCCGAAATAACCGCGCCGATATTGTGGTTAGTGGCGGCGTTGAAGCTGCCATTCACGCGATGCCCATGTCGGGTTTTGCCGCAATGAAAGCGTTATCGACCAGAAACGAAGATCCCACGCGTGCATCCCGTCCATATGATGTAGATCGCGATGGCTTTGTATTAGGTGAAGGCGGCGGAGTTTTAGTTCTGGAAGAGTATGAACATGCACGCGCACGTGGTGCAAAGATTTACTGTGAGATTGCAGGCCAAGGTTTAACTTCCGATGGTTATCACATTGCCGCTCCTGACCCAGATGGCGCTGGCGTACAGCGCGCTCTTAAATTTGCTCTACGCGATGCCCAGTTAACTACGAAAGATATTGTGCACTTAAATGCACATGCAACATCTACTCCAGCTGGCGACATTGCCGAAGCTAATGCATTGCGCGCCGCCCTCGGCGCAGATGCCGATCACGTTGCAGTCTCAGCCACGAAATCGATGACGGGTCACTTGCTAGGCGGTGCCGGTGCGATTGAATCAGTGTTTATTGTTAAGACGTTGCAAGATCGTCTGGCGCCTCCAACAATAAATATCGATAACTTGGATCCAGCGGTAACAGTCGATGTTGTACGCAATAAGCCGCGCATATTGCCATCAGGCGACATTGCCGCTTTGAATGATTCATTTGGTTTTGGTGGACATAACGTCGTATTGGTTTTTAAGAGCCTATAAGTGTCGACTTCCCCGCTTGAGCCGCGCGATCCCGAAGCGCGCATCGCGCGATTAGTCGATGATGGGAAATATGAATTCTTAATTCCACGAACTAATTGTGGAATGATTGCCGTCACGGCAACAATTAAAGGAAACAAAGCCGTGATTTTCGCATCGGATGCGACAATTAAAAGTGGTGCACTAGGTGTTGAAGGTTCAAAAGTTATTGTTACCGCTTATAAAGCTGCGATGGGTGCGCAGGTTCCAGTCATCGGTATTTGGCATTCAGGTGGTGCCCG
>JANLPM010000080.1:0-9313 GCA_031367265.1 Actinomycetes bacterium | reverse complement strand
GGAACAAGTGGATTGATGATTGTTGCCAAGAGTGATCGCGCTTTTACGGTTTTAAAAGATGCTTTTCGTACTCGCACCGTCGAAAAGATTTATCATGCGTTGATTCAAGGTCATATGGATCCCACAACCGGAACCATTGATGCACCTATCGATAGACATCCAAAAGAAGATCATCGATTTGCCGTAGTTGGCACCGGCAAAGAGTCGATCACGCATTATGAAGTCATTGAATTTTATCGCGCCGTATCTCTTATCAAAGTGGAGTTAGAAACCGGACGAACGCATCAGATTCGCGTCCACTTTTCCGCGCTCAATCATCCACTTGTAGGTGATATGACTTATGGTGCAGATCCGGTATTAGCGAAAAACCTGGGAATGGGGCGTCCATGGCTGCATGCCAAGGAGTTACGTTTTGAGCACCCAGTTACTGGAAACACACTTCATTTCACTGCACCTTACCCGGTCGATCTGCAAGCCAGTCTCGCGTTGCTTTCTGATGCTGTGCTGCCTTAAGTATTAACCTTCATTAACTATGACACCAGAAACCTTCGTTCATCTTCATGTTCATACGGAGTACTCCATGCTCGATGGTGCTGCGCGAGTGAGCGATTTAATGGATGAAGTTGTTCGGGCGGGCATGCCCGCAATTGCGATGACTGATCATGGAAATGTATTTGGTGCCTTCGATTTCTATAAAAGCGCTAAGAAAGTCGGAGTGAAGCCGATTATTGGCATTGAGGCGTACATCGCTCCAGAGTCGCGTTTTGACAAGAAAAGAGTTAAGTGGGCCGATGGCGGAGAAGATGATGTTTCAGGTGGTGGTGCTTATACCCATATGACGATTCTCGCCGAAAACAATATTGGCTTGGCTAACCTCTTCAGAGTTTCTTCGCTAGCCTCTCTTGAAGGTTATTATTATAAACCGCGCATGGATCGCGAATTATTGAACAAATATTCAACTGGGTTAATCGCAACTACGGGCTGCCCGGGTGGTGAGATACAGACTCGACTTCGAATGGGTTCTTATCGGGAAGCAATTAAAGCTGCAAGTGATTATCGAGATATTTTTGGAGCGGGGAGCTTTTTTGTTGAGATTATGGATCACGGAATTGACATTGAATCTCGAGTAAAAGCCGAGCTCCTAAAACTAGCAAAAGAGTTGTCTATACCCTTGCTAGCAACCAATGATCTGCATTACACACTGCAATCGGATGCACCAGCTCACGAAGCACTTCTGTGTGTTCAGTCGGGTTCTACTTTAGCCGATCCTAAACGTTTCAAATTTGATAATGATAGTTTTTATGTTAAGAGCTCAGCCCAAATGCGCGAGCTCTTCAAAGAGATTCCTGAAAGTTGTGATAACACATTACTCATTGCCGAGCGCTGTAACATTTCTCTGCGCGAGGGTGAAAATCTGCTTCCGCAATTTCCAGTTCCGCTCGGCGAGACTGAGGACTCTTGGCTAAAGAAAGCGGCGGAGCAAGGTTTGATTTCGAGAATGGGTCAACGCATAACTCCTGCACACAATGCACGCCTGGCCTTTGAGTTAGGAGTCATGGAGGCAATGGGTTTCCCGGGCTATTTCCTCGTGGTTGCGGATTTAGTTGCACACGCAAAAGCAGTTGGTATCCGAGTTGGACCAGGTCGCGGCTCAGCCGCTGGCTCATTGGTTGCCTATGCACTCGGAATAACTGGTCTTGATCCGATTGAACATGGACTTCTCTTTGAGCGGTTTTTGAATCCCGAGCGAATTTCTATGCCTGATATTGATTTGGATTTTGATGAGCGCAGACGTAGCGAAATGATTCGATATGCAACGAGTAAATATGGCGAAGACAGAGTTGCGCAAATTATTACCTACGGAACCATAAAATCTAAACAGGCGATTAAGGATTCAACACGGGTACTTGGCTATCCCTATGTCGTTGGAGAAAAACTCACCAAAGCTTTACCGCCATCGGTCATGGGGAAAGACATTTCCTTAGCTGGCGTTTTTAATCCCAAAGATGATCGCTATGGCGAGGCTGGTGAGTTTCGAAACTTGTACGAATCAGATCCCGATTCAAAACGCGTTATCGATACGGCTCGCGGGCTTGAAGGCTTGAAACGTCAATGGGGAGTTCACGCTGCTGGAGTCATCCTTTCGCGCGAACCACTCTTGGATGTAATACCAATTCATCGTCGTGAAGCTGATGGTGCGATTATTACTCAATTCGACATGGGTGCCTGTGAAGCAACAGGTCTGCTTAAAATGGATTTCTTAGGGCTTCGAAATCTCTCCGTTCTCGATGATGCCTTGCTTAACATACGTGCCAATCAGAATAAGGAAGTTATTCTTGAAGATTTAACTCTGGATGATAAAAAAACCTATGAGCTCTTATCAAGGGGAGACACACTGGGTGTCTTTCAGTTAGATGGCGGCCCAATGCGCGCGCTGCTTCGCTCAATGTCTCCCGACTCTTTTCAAGACATTTCGGCAGTAATCGCGTTATACCGACCGGGACCAATGGGCGAAAATGCTCATAATAACTACGCCGACCGCAAGAATGCGCGGAAGCCTGTAGAACCGATTCATATTGAACTAGTGGATGCACTTAAAGATATTTTGGGAGATACCTACGGCTTAATCGTTTATCAGGAGCAAGTAATGGCAATTGCACAGAAAGTTGCTGGCTTCTCCTTAGGGCGTGCGGATTTACTTCGCAAAGCAATGGGTAAAAAAGACAAGAAGATTCTTGATAAAGAGTACGTACCTTTTGAGGCTGGAATGAGAGCCAATGGATATTCAATATCTGCAATTAAACGTTTATGGGATGTGTTAATTCCCTTTTCGGACTATGCATTTAATCGAGCCCACTCGGCGGGCTATGGAGTGGTTTCATATTGGACTGGGTATTTGAAAGCTAACTATCCAACTGAATATATGGCTGCACTTTTAACTAGTGTGCGCGATGATAAGGATAAGTCAGCATTATATTTAAGTGAGTGCCGCCGGATGGGCATTAAAGTTCTAGAACCGGATATTAATGAGTCTGATGCTGAATACACTCCCAGGGGAAACGACATTCGATTTGGATTAGCTGCGATCCGAAATGTTGGTGAAGGGGTAGTTGGATCGATTAAGAACGCTCGCCGAACAAAGGGTCGTTTTACCTCATTTGGTGATTTTTTAGCGAAAGTCGATGCGCAAGTGTGTAACAAAAAAACGATTGAGTCTCTCATCAAGGCGGGTGCATTTGGCTCAATGGGAGTCACGCGCAAAGGTTTGATGGCTGTTTATCTTGAGGCGATTGATTCAGTTATCGAAACTAAACGCGCCGAAGCTATTGGCCAGTTTGACCTATTTGGCGCCGAAAATATGAGCTCTGTCGCGTCGATGGATTTAGAAGTACCCGCTGGCGAATGGGATAAAGCCATGTTGCTCAGCTATGAGCGGGAAATGTTAGGTCTCTACGTATCAGACCATCCATTACTCGGAAGTGAACAGGTATTGCGAGCCAATACGGATATGAGTATCAGCGAACTTGTAGATGATGGTGCACGGAGTGAATCTATCGTGACAATTGGAGGGTTAATTACTGGCGTGACTCGTAAAGTGTCCAGGCAAGGCGCATCGTGGGCAGTTGTTACCGTTGAAGATCTAGAAGGTTCACTCGAGGTACTTTTCTTTTCGAATACTTATAATCAGTACTCAATGTCCCTTGTCGAAGATCGTATAGTGACGATTCGGGGCCGCGTAGACAGACGCGACGATACGTTGAGATTTACCGCCCTAGAAATGTCAATGCCAGATATTTCGAGAGGACCGGTAGGTCCATTAATAATCTCACTTCCAATTTCTCAGTGCACGCCCCCCATAGTCGAGCGGATTAAAGAGATTTTGCGTTCTCATCCGGGTAAACGCGAAGTCCATCTCCAAATCGATGACAATGGCACCAGTACCGTGATGAAGATTGATGCGCTCATTACATCATCACCTAGTTTGAGCGCGGATTTGAAATCTATTTTGGGCCCCAACTGTCTTCTTTAGTGGTGAAATGCGAGGCTCTCTTAACTGTGCACCAACTCTGCACCCCAACAGTTACAATTGCACAGTGATTCGAAGAGTTGACTTGCGCGGACAGTCTCTAACAAAGGCTGGCTACCAAAGCCAACTTCCTCGCGCTGTATTGGACATCGCACATGCTATGCGCTCAGTTGAGTCGATTATAGATCGAGTTAAAAATGGAAATGAGTCGGTTTTAATCGACTTAGCTCAAGAATTTGATGGAGTCAGGCCGCAGAGTATTCGTGTTCCAGCTTCGGCAATAAATAGCGCGTTAGTGGAGTTAGATCCAAAGGTGAGGCAGGCGTTGGAACTTTCTATTTCCAGAGTGAGGAAAGTTCACAACAACCAAGTGCGCAGCGACACGGTGACCACTGTCATCGACGGTGGAAGCGTGAGACAAAGCTGGCTTCCAGTTGATCGAGTCGGTCTGTATGTTCCTGGTGGCCGCGCCGTTTATCCCAGCAGTGTTGTTATGAATGTGGTACCTGCACAGGTGGCTAAAGTGGCTTCAATCGCCGTAGCCTCGCCCCCGCAAAAGGAGTTTGGAGGTCTTCCGCACCCAACTATTTTGGCGACGTGCGCGCTGCTTGGTGTTACTGAAGTCTATGCAATTGGGGGAGCGCAAGCGATTGCTCTCTTTGCCTTTGGAATGGACGGCGTGGCTGAAAAGTGTGATTTAGTGACGGGTCCAGGCAATATCTATGTGGCAGCAGCCAAACGGGCGTTGCGTGGAGTCATTGGGATTGACTCTGAAGCTGGCCCAACTGAAATCGCAATCCTTGCCGATGAGAGCGCAAGTGCGGCCGAAGTTGCCGCAGATTTAATCAGCCAAGCCGAACATGACGTAATCGCTGCAGCGATTTTAGTGACAGATAGCCCAACTTTAGCAAACTCCGTCATTGAAGAGTTAACGCTTCGAGTAGTTGCGACTAAGCACAGTAAGCGAATACGAGAAGCGCTATCGGGAATTCAATCGGCAATAGTTCTAGTTGATTCCATTGCTCAAGGTTTAGACGTCGTGAATGCCTACGCCGCCGAGCATTTAGAGATACACACTAAGAATGCACGACTGGATGCAACCAAGATCCGCAATGCCGGTGCGGTTTTTATTGGACGTTATTCACCAGTTTCATTGGGAGATTATTCTGCTGGATCTAACCACGTGCTTCCAACAGGTGGATGCGCTTGCCACTCCAGTGGCTTATCGGTACAAACTTTTCTGCGAGGTTTACATTTTATTGAGTATGACAAAAACGCATTTTTAGTTAATCTTCCTACAGTTATCACTTTGGCCATGGCAGAGGATTTGCCGGCACATGGCGAAGCTATGTCAGTTCGTCTGGAAGAACTCTTGTGACGTGGCCAATCTGGCTGCCACTTCGAGATGATTTGCGTCCGCTTACGCCTTACGGGGCTCCGCAGGTACCGGCCGCGGCATCGCTTAATACAAATGAAAATCCATATCCTCCATCTCTTGCGTTACAAGAATCAATAATTCAAGCGCTCTCTCATGTGGTGTTGACGCTCAATCGCTACCCAGATCGAGATGCAGAGAAGTTACGTACTGAACTTGACGACTACATAAATGAAAGTAGCAATACGAATTTTGGAAATGTAAATATTTGGGCAGCCAATGGTAGCAATGAGATAATTCAATCTATCTTCTTGGCCTTTGGTAGTCGAACTGCGCTTGGTTTTACGCCTTCTTACTCGATGCATCCTTTAATTGCCAAAGTCTCCGGAACTCCATGGGTTAACGGAGTTCGAAATGGCGATTTCACTTTTAATTACGAACTGGCATTGAAGGAAGTCACGCTGCACAAACCAGCACTCACTTTTATTACAACTCCAAATAATCCAACAGGAGATTCAATTTCCTTTAATGACATTGCCGCTCTAGCCGATGCCGTAGGCGCGCATGGGGGATTACTAATCGTGGATGAGGCATATGCCGAATTTTCTTCTGAGATTTCTGCAGTAAGACTTATTAGTCAGAAACCACAGGTCGTGGTTGTTCGAACGATGAGTAAAGCATTTGCTTTTGCGGGCGCGCGAATTGGTTATCTCGTGGCCGATCCGGTGGTAATTGATGCGATGAAGCTCGTTCGATTGCCTTACCATCTAAGTGCTTTGACCCAAGCCGCCGCGCTTGTCGCCTTAGATTTTCGGGCCGATCTTCTCAAGCGAGTTGCAACGCTCATTGCCTCACGCGAAGTTTTAGCACAGGAACTCAATAATCTGGGCCTGATTACTTTACCTAGTTCGGCAAATTTCATTCTCTTTACTGGCTTTAATGCCACAGCGCCACAATTGTGGAGTCAACTCTTAAAAGAGGGCGTTCTGATTAGAGATGTGGGATTATCCTCTTTCCTTCGAGTAACCGTCGGCACTGATGCCGAAAACCAAGCATTTTTACAAGCGCTAACAAAACTCCTCTAGAAAGGCAGAGCCAGATGCGAACAGCTCGAATCGAACGCGAAACCAAAGAGTCACATGTTTTGGTTGAACTCAATTTAGATGGTCAAGGTGCCCTCGATGTGTCGACTGGAGTTCCATTTTTCGATCACATGATGTCGCAACTGGGAAAGCATTCGGGTTTTGATTTAACTATAAAAACCACGGGAGATATTGACGTTGATTCACACCATAGCGTTGAGGACACTTCTCTTGCATTTGGCCAAGCCCTTCGCCAAGCTCTTGGGGATAAGTCGGGCATCCGCCGATTCGGTGATTCTATGGTTCCATTGGATGAAGTACTCGTTCAAGCTGCCGTTGATTTATCTGGCCGACCTTATCTTGTACATCGCCAGCCTGAAATTGTTGAGCTCATCGGAGATTTTGATACGACATTAGGTAGGCATATTTGGGAGTCTATTGTCGCCGAAGCGCACATAGCCCTGCACATTCGAGTCCTTGAAGGGCGTAATGCGCATCATGTTTTTGAAGCGCAATTTAAAGCCGTGGCCCGCGCACTGCGGGATGCAGTTTCCATAGATGATCGAACAATTGGGATTCCATCGACTAAGGGCGTTCTTTGATAGCAATTCTCGACTATGGGTCAGGTAACTTACGATCGGCCGAACGTGCCTTCGCTGCAAGTGGTGAAAATGTAGTTGTTACTTCTGATGCGCGTGTGGCAGTTGAAGCCGATGGTTTAGTAGTTCCAGGAGTGGGTGCATTTGCTGCATGTATGCAAGGCTTAAACGCAATCGATGGCGCAGACATCATTAGAAAGCGATTACAGTCAGAGCGTCCGACCCTTGGTATCTGCATAGGAATGCAGATTCTCTTTGCTTTCGGTGATGAAAATGCAGGCGATCAACCACATGTCGGAGTTGGTATTTGGCCTGAAAGAGTGAGCGAACTAGCCGCGCCAATTTTGCCGCACATGGGTTGGAATAATGTCGATGTGCCCGATGGGTCAAAGCTCTTTGCCGGAATCACTCACGAACCCTTTTATTTTGTGCACTCTTTTGCCGTCAAAGAAAGGGCGGGAAGCCTACAGACATGGACAACATATGGAGATAGGTTTTTGTCGGCTATTGAGGATTCATACGTTAGCGCAACCCAGTTTCATCCGGAAAAATCGGGTAGCGCCGGACTTGCACTTATAAAGAACTGGACTAAGAGCTTATGAGCTATTTGCAACTTTTACCTGCAGTTGATGTGAAGGATGGACGCGCCGTGCGCTTAGTGCAGGGCGAACTTTCAAAGGAGAGTATTTTTGGCGAACCTTTAGACGTGGCCCTGGAATTTCAAAGCGCTGGAGCCAAGTGGATTCATTTAGTTGATCTCGATGCAGCTTTTGGGCGGGGAGATAATGCAGATTTATTGGCGCATGTTGTAGGTACTTTGGATATTGATGTGGAACTCTCTGGTGGAATTCGAGATGATGAAACTTTAAAGCGGGCAATTTCAACGGGATGTAAGCGTATTAACTTAGGCACTGCCGCACTAGAAAATCCTGACTGGACTGCACGAATCATTGCCGAATACGGAGATCTCATCGCGGTTGGATTGGATGTTCGTGGACACACTTTAGCTGCGCGCGGTTGGACAAGTGAAGGCGGAGATCTTTTTGAGACAATTGAGCGCCTAGATCGCAATGGTTGTGCCCGCTATGTTCTTACCGATGTAGCCAGAGATGGGACACTGACTGGGCCAAATTTAGAACTACTCACCTCTGTTTGTCACTCCACGAATAAACCGGTGGTAGCAAGTGGAGGTATCTCTAGTTTGGCAGATATTGAGTCTTTAAAGTTTTTAACATCGATTGGTGTTGAAGGGGCAATTATTGGTAAGGCCCTATATGCCGGTGCTTTTACTTTGGACGCTGCGTTAAAAGTTGCATCCTCATGACTTTGTCAGTGCGAATCATTCCATGCCTTGATGTTACTGATGGACGTGTTGTTAAGGGAGTAAATTTTACAAATCTTCAAGATGCCGGAGATCCAGTTGAGATGGCATCGCTCTATGGCTACGAAGGCGCGGATGAACTTACGTTTCTCGATATTTCGGCAAGTAGTTCCGGGCGAGAGACAACCTTAGATATTGTGCGTCGCACAGCTGAACAAGTTTTTATTCCTCTAACTGTCGGCGGGGGAATTCGATCCGTTGAGGATGTTAACCGATTACTTCGCGCGGGTGCCGACAAGATTTCAATTAATACCTCTGCAATCGCGCGTCCCGAACTGATAGCCGAAATTGCTGATCGATTTGGTTCGCAAGTCTTAGTTTTATCAGTCGATGCTCGAAGAGCTAGAACTGAATCGGGTTTTGAAGTAACAACTCACGGTGGACGTGAGGGAACAGGCCTAGATGCATTGGCTTGGGTTGAAAAAGCCTGTGCACTGGGAGTTGGTGAGATCCTGCTTAATTCTATGGATGCCGATGGCACCCGCGCCGGCTATGACACCACAATGATTCGTGCAGTTCGCGCAGTTGCCAAGGTGCCTTTGATTGCAAGTGGTGGGGCTGGGATTCTGGGTGATTTTGCTGGCGCCTTAGATGCTGGCGCCGATGCCCTGCTTGCTGCGAGTGTTTTCCACTACGGGATTCACCGCATCAAAGATGTTAAGTCATATCTGAGTACTCAGAATTATCCTGTGCGCACGGTCGCGGTTTTGTAAGGCAGAATTAGCTTATGGCCACGCTCGATCCTGCAATCCACGCGCTCTTTAAGGATCCTTCGGCGCTCATTCCTGCAATAGTCCAAGATTTTACCAGCGGAGAAGTTTTAATGCTTGCTTACATGAATGCTCAATC
>JANLPM010000050.1:0-2412 GCA_031367265.1 Actinomycetes bacterium | reverse complement strand
GAGGAGCGCAGAGGAGTAAGGGTACCTGTACGAGGGAGATGGGTCAAAACCAGCGTATTTATGCATTTTTTGAGCATCTTTGTAACCAACTATCGGGGTGATTGAGATTTCTTGCCCTCTATTCTCCGCATCGAGAACTCTATTCTCCGCAAAAACTGCGGTAAATAAATGGACTCTGCGGAGAATAAGAGGTATATTCTCCGCATGAACCGCGGAGAAAAGAAATATATATGGCAGCAGCCAGACTGGCCACGCTGGCACTTTGACTCACAACAACTGAGCCCTCTTTTATCGCAGGTTCACCACGCCCAAGGTTTATTACAGGGTCGAATGCGAAATATCGGTTTTGGTCTGAGCGAAGAGTCAGCGTTGACGATGTTGACTAGTGAAGTATTAAAAACCAGCGAGATTGAAGGTGAACTACTTGACCCCGAGACCGTACGTTCGTCAGTGGCTCGACGATTAGGTATGGAGTCAGCGGCGGTCGCACCCCAAGATCGCCGCGTCGACGGTGTTGTTAACATGGTTTTAGATGCGACACAAAATTTCAAAAAAGAGCTAACAAGTGATCGGATTTTTGGTTGGCATGAAGGGTTATTCCCAACTGGCTATAGCGATGATGTAGCGATGCGAGTGGGCGATTGGCGTGATGACATGAAAGGTCCGATGCAAGTTATATCGGGGCCGATGGGCCGTGAGATCGTGCACTTTGAAGCGCCACCTGCAAAATTGATACCAAAAGAAATAACCAATTTCTTACATTGGTTCAATCAAGAGCAAGGTTTGGATCCATTAATTAAAGCAGGATTGGCACATCTTTGGTTCGTGACCATCCATCCTTTTGAGGACGGCAACGGTCGCATTGGGCGCGCAGTGTGCGACATGGTACTTGCAAGGAGCGAACAGTCAGCACAAAGGTTCTATAGCCTCTCTGCACAAATACGAAAGGAGCGAAAGAGTTATTACAATTTGCTCGAACGCACACAAAGAGATTCCCTTGAAGTAACACAATGGCTGGAATGGTTTCTCGGGGTCCTCTTACGTGCATTGCAGGGTGCAGAGGACTCCCTCAATGAAGTACTTACTAAGGCTCGATTCTGGCAAGAATGGGCAGGGACAACTTTGAACCCTCGTCAATCCGCCATGATAAACAAATTACTTAATGGATTTAACGGAAATCTAACGAGCAACAAATGGGCAGTTATAAGTAAATGTTCTCCAGATACGGCGCTACGAGACATAACTGATCTCATAACAAAAGGATTGCTCATGAAAGCGCCTGCTGGCGGCCGAAGTACTCATTACCAATTGAAACCTCTGGATTGAACTTCTTCCAGAAATTCGATAAGGACTGTCAGCTCTCAGAGTTTTACCAAATTTTAAAACTCAAAAACTGGTTCGGGGCTCTCGAAAACTCGGCCATCACTGCCGAAGACTAAGAAGCGAGTGAAGCCACGAGTGAACCAGCGGTCATGGGTCACTGTTATCACAGTTCCCTCGTAGCGATCGAGGGCGTTTTCTAAACTTTCAGCACTTGCAAGATCCAAGTTATCTGTCGGCTCATCTAGTAGTAACAGAGTGGAACCTGAGAGCTCGAGTAAGAGAACTTGAAAACGTGCCTGCTGACCACCCGATAGAGATGCAAAGCGCTGCTCGGCCTGCTGATCTATCTCATATTTGCGCAGAGCACTTTTTGCGGGACCTAACTGCAGTGAGTACATCTGCCAAAGAATTTCGAGCAAGCTCTGCGATTCAAACTCTGGATGCGAATGAGTCTGAGCGAAGTAGCCGATCTCAACGCGGGCACCGATTTTAAAATTTCCAGCGTACTTAACGGTGGAATCCCCCGAAATTAAGCGCAAGAAGTGAGATTTACCAGTTCCATTTTTGCCCAGAACTGCGATGCGATCGCCAAAAAAGACTTCCAGGTTAAAGGCTTGAGTTAAGCCCTCGAGAGTTAGATTTTCAAAAGTTAATGCGCGCAAACCTGTGCGCCCTCCACGTAACCCAACTTGAACACCTTGTTCAATCGGCGGCGCTTGCGGTGGGCCTATTTCTTGAAACTTCCTTAACCGTGTTTGCATTGCATGGTATTTATTTGCCATATCGGGGCTAATCGCAGCCTGAGCTTGAAGCGTGCGAACTAAATCTTTAAGCCTTTGATGCTCTTGCTCCCAGCGCAGCAAAATTTCAGCAAATCTCGCATTTCTATCTTTGCGCGCATCGTGCCACGTCGAAAACTTTCCACCATGTACCCATGTTGTATTGCCAGTTGAGCCCTGTTCGAGAGTAACAATTCGATTTGCAGTGTTTTCAAGAAGTTCACGATCGTGGCTGATAAATAAAACCGTCTTTTTTGTTGCCGTAATTACTTCTTCTAGCCAACGCTTTGATGGAACATCTAAATAGTTA
>JANLPM010000192.1:0-1695 GCA_031367265.1 Actinomycetes bacterium | reverse complement strand
AACGTCACCGCCGAAGTAACACCGCACCATCTGCTATTAACTGACGAGTTGGCACGCAGTTACGATCCGGTCTTTAAAGTTAACCCACCACTTCGCACGCAAGCGGATGTGATGGCACTGCGCCAAGGTTTAGCAGAAGGCATTATCGACATTATCGCCACTGATCACGCACCACATACGACGGAGTCAAAGGAGTGTGAGTGGCAGGAAGCTGCATTTGGAATGTTGGGGTTAGAAACTGCCCTTTCAATTGTGCAGAAAACTATGGTTGACACCAAACTCATGAGCTGGGCACAAGTAGCAGACCGCTTTTCAACTGCGCCGGCACGAATTGGCGGCTACTTACATCATGGAACTAACCTTGCAGTTGGAACACCTGCACATGTGACGGTGTTCGATCCACAGCAATCTTGGGTTGTCGATAGAGATTTAGTCGCATCAAAAAGTCGGAATACTCCATTTCACGGCTATGAATTACCTGGAAAGGTAACGCACACATTTTTTAATGGTTTACCCACACTTATGAATGGTGCAATTCTTGATGTGGGGGCTGATTTTGCTTAAAGCCTTCTTCGTTTTAGACGATGGCCGTATTTTTGAAGGCAAACCTTGGGGCGCGTTGGGTAAAACCTTTGGCGAAGCCGTATTTCAAACTGGGATGACCGGGTATCAAGAGACACTTACCGACCCGTCATACCATAAGCAAGTAGTTGTAATGACCGCCCCACATATTGGTAATACTGGAATGAATGCCACCGATAATGAATCCGTTAAAATCTGGGTCGCCGGTTTTGTTGTCCGCAACCCTTCGACACTTACATCAAATTGGCGGAGCGAAAATTCTTTGGAAAGCGAGTTAATTGCACAAAATATAGTTGGAATCCAAGGTGTTGATACGCGGGCAATAACCAGACATTTGCGCGACCGGGGATCAATGCGGGTTGGAATTTTCTCGGGATTTGATTTGACGCGTGAAGAAATGGTGGTAGAGGTTCGTAAAACAGAGGCAATGAACGGTGCATTTTTAGTTGCCGATGTTTCCACACCAAATCCATACTGTGTCCCGGCAGCTGGAGAGAGAAAATATATTGTCGCCGCGTTAGATCTTGGAATCAAAGCGGCAACCCCACGCGCACTGGCTGCTCGTGGGGTTGAAGTACATGTTCTCCCCTTTAACTCAACGATTGAAGATATAGAGAACCTCAATCCGGATGGAGTATTTCTCTCAAATGGCCCTGGGGATCCTGCGGCAATGCACGAGGTAATTGAATTAGTTCGAGAGATTCTTATTCGAGAGATTCCGATTTTTGGAATTTGCTTTGGGCATCAAATTTTAGGTCGCGCTTTGGGTTTTGAAACTTATAAGTTAATTTTTGGTCACCGTGGTATAAACCAACCAGTCATAGATAAAAACACTGGGAAAGTAGAAATCACTTCGCATAATCATGGCTTTGCGCTTAAGGCGCCTATTGATGCGCAATTTTCAACGGTGTATGGCCGAGGCGAAGTGACGCACATGTGCCTAAATGATGGAGTTGTTGAAGGTCTACAACTTCTGGATAGGCCGGCATTTTCAGTTCAGTATCATCCTGAAGCCGCCGCGGGTCCACACGATGCGGCCTATCTTTTCGACCGCTTCATTGCGTTAATGAAAAATAGGGTGAAATCCTAATGCCATTAGATTCGACGATCACT
>JANLPM010000036.1:0-6683 GCA_031367265.1 Actinomycetes bacterium | reverse complement strand
GTACATTTTCCCTGATGCCACTGCGCTCTCTAAAGTAAGTGTTTTCGCTGCACTCACTCCAGCCGATGAAACTAAGTACCAAGCTGCCTTTCAGAAAGCTACTGGTAACTAATGGCCGATAAAGCGGTCTCAACTAAAGGTAATCTTCGATTAAGTAATTTAACGAAAGCATTTGGTGATTTTAAAGCCGTTGATGATTTAACGCTGGTCATTCCAGAAGGCTCTTTTTTTGCTCTCCTCGGACCTTCTGGATGCGGTAAAACAACTACGCTGCGAATGATTGCCGGCCTTGAAGATCCAACATCAGGGAAAATTGAAATTGGAAGTACCGACATTACATATGAAAAACCCTACGAGCGCCCAGTCAATACGGTTTTCCAAAACTACGCTCTCTTTCCGCATTTAACTATCTTTGAAAACGTGGCATTTGGTCTTCGCCGGCGTGGAATTAAAGATATCAAGGAGGCAGTTACGAAAGTTTTGGCTCTAGTGGAGTTAGGACATTTAGCTGATCGCAAACCAGTGCAACTTTCCGGTGGTCAACAACAACGAATCGCAGTAGCACGCGCCATCGTTAATCGCCCTGCATTGCTCTTACTTGATGAACCCCTTGGCGCCCTTGACTTAAAACTTCGCCGTCAAATGCAGATTGAATTGAAGTGGATTCAAACGGAAGTGGGATTAACTTTTGTGCACGTAACACACGATCAAGAAGAAGCCATGACGATGGCTGACACAATCGCGGTGATGAATGAGGGTCGCATTGAACAAATGGGCTCTCCAGTTGAATTGTATGAATCTCCGCGCACAGTTTTCGTCGCTAACTTCCTCGGCCAATCCAACTTAGTTAAAGGAAAAATTGAAGGCGCGAGTGGGAATGATTTGGCGGTGTCTGTTCATGGCAATCGAATCGTCGTTCCAGCTGGTCGAAACTTCGCAAAGGAAAATCCCGATAAGAGTGTATTGATAGGAATTCGTCCAGAAAAGATATCCATTGAACACAGTGAAGCGAACACTTTGGGCGGCGGAAAAATTAGCGATATTTCCTTCGTTGGCGTGAGCACGCAGTTTATTATTGAAATGCCTTGGGGACAGGAACTCACCGTATTTGAACAAAACGATGGCGGAGCCTCACATTTGCAGAAAGGTGACACTGTCCAACTTTCATGGAAGCCTCAATTTACTTTCGCTCTTGATGGTACTGCTGATGTAGATGCTGGAACTTCCGTAAATCCCGAAGAGTTATAATGGCATTTGTCGCGGCAGTAACGAAGAGACCGAGCATTGTTCGCGGAATCAAGCGCCCTAGTACGCCTTATTTACTGTTGATTCCAGGCCTAGCGTGGTTATTTCTATTCTTTGTATATCCACTCATAAATTTGGCCAGTACAAGTACGCAAACACCGGCAGCAAGTGGCGAAATTGGCGCCTACGTTCAAACTTTCAGATTTGCTAATTATATTGATGCTATTTCTGCATCTAAGGACCAATTTATTCGCTCCATTTTTTATGCCTTGCTGGCCACGCTCATTGCGTTAGCAATCTCCTATCCATTGGCATATGCCATCGCTTTCAAATCTGGTAAATGGAAGAATTTACTTCTTGTTTTAGTCGTTGCCCCGTTCTTTACTTCTTTTCTCCTGCGAACAGTTGCATGGAAGCAGATTTTGGGCGATCAAGGACCAGTTGTGACAGTCTTAAGATTTTTACATATCCTCGGCCCACAAGCTGGATTAACGGCAAGTGCTTTTGCCGTAGTAACAGGTATGACATATAACTTTTTGCCGTTTATGACTTTGCCACTGTATGCAAGTTTGGAGAGAATTGATCCCCGAGTCCTTGAAGCTGCCGGAGATTTATATGCCAACGCAATCACTACTTTTCGTAAAGTAACCTTTCCGCTATCCATGCCGGGTGTGGTTGCCGGGACTTTGCTCACTTTCATTCCAGCTGCAGGTGATTACATTAATGCAACTCTGTTAGGTAATCCAAAGACAAAGATGATTGGAAACGTCATTGAATCGCGATTCTTTGAAATTGTGGATTACCCGACTGCAGCGGCACTCTCTTTTATTTTAATGGCGGCAATTTTGATCTTGGTCACAGTGTATGTGCGGCGCTCGGGAACAGATGAGCTCGTATGAGACGCTGGTTTTCAAAGAATCTCATAAAGATTTATGCAGCCTTAGCTTTTATTTACCTTTTCATTCCGATTGCCTACACCATGGCATTTTCTTTCAATGATGCGGGGAAAAGCAATCTTACGTGGCGTGGTTTTACTTTTAAGAATTGGCAGAATCCATGCGGTGCCCCTGAAGTTTGTTCGGCACTAGGTAATTCACTCAAAATCGGCTTTATTGCCACGACAATTGCTACTATTTTAGGAACGATGATTGCTTTTGCCTTGGGTCGGCATCGCTTCCGCGGCCGATCAACCGTTAATTTACTGATTTTTTTACCGATGGCGACGCCTGAAATAGTTTTGGGCGCATCTCTACTTGCAATGTTTTTAAATCTCGGAATTAATCCAGGTTTCTGGCCGACAGTAATTGCCCACGTTATGTTCTGCATCTCTTTTGTAGTAGTAACCGTAAAAGCGCGCATCGCCAGTTTAGATCCCAAACTCGAAGAAGCGGCGATGGACCTATACGCCGATGAAGTTCAAACTTTTCGCCGAGTTACTCTTCCGTTAGTAGCACCTGGAATTTTTGGTGCAGCTCTACTTGCTTTCTCGCTCTCCTTTGACGACTTCATTATTACTAATTTCAACTCAGGCACTTTGACTACTTTTCCAAAGTTTGTTTATATTTCATCTGCCCGTGGAATTCCAGCGCAGGCAAACGTCATCGGCTCGAGCATGTTTATATTGGCGCTGACAATCGTGCTAGCAGGTCAACTCGTAAATCGCCGAAAAGCGCGGTAATCTAGCGCCCTAGCTGTAGCGAACTACAAGTTTAAAAAAAGAAGACTTGCGTTATGGGGTTAGGTTCCGGAGGACCCGGGCCAACTTTTAGTTGTGATTGAAGGGGTGATTCCGGTCAAGGCCGGATAGCGCGATGGCAGACATCGACCCTTCCATTCTTAATCACCTTTCACATATGCAGCCAGCTTTGTACTGGCTCGATGAAGATCCACTTGAACCTTTACCGCATGCAACATTAATTGGTGATCTCACAACTGATTTATGTATCGTCGGAGCGGGATATACCGGTCTGTGGACAGCTTTATTAGCCAAGGAAGAAAACCCAGAGCGCGAAGTTATAATTCTCGAACAGCGCGAAACTGGTGCAGGAGCCTCTGGACGCAACGGTGGGTTTTGTACCTACTCACTTACTCATGGATTTATGAATGGCTATGGCCGTTATAAGAGTGAGATGGCAACAATTGAGCGTTTGGGTCGCGAAAATTTAGATGGCATAGAAACGACAATTAGGAAATATGGGATTGAATGCGATTTTGAGTGGAACGGCGAACTTCGAGTTGCAATTCAAGAGTGGCAGATGGAGTCAATGGTTAAAGAGGCCGAACTTCGTAACTCCTTTGGCGATAACGTCGAATTACTGAGCCAAGAAGATATTCAATCACGCGTAAAATCCCCATTGTATAAAGGCGCACTCTGGGATCCTGATGGAACCGCCTTGATTGATCCGGCGCGATTGGTCTGGGGCTTGGAGCGGACCTGTATAAAACTCGGCGTGAAGATTTTTGAAAATACTCATGTTGATTGGTTAGAGCGCACTAAGTCCGGGATGATTGTTCACACACCGTATGGAAGTGTCTACGCCCAAAAAGTCGCGCTAGCTACAAATGTTTTTAAATCACTCGTCCGTCGCGCACATAAATATGTAGTCCCAGTTTATGACTTTCAACTTGTTACGCAACCGTTAACCCCCGCCCAACTTGATTCCATAGGGTGGAGCGGACGTGAAGGAGTTTCTGATGCGGGAAATCAATTTAACTATTATCGAATGACTAAGGATAATGAGATTTTATGGGGTGGTTACGATGCGATTTACAATTTCCGCGGCAAAGTTCGACAAGAGTATGAAAGCGATGCCGAAACATACGCACATTTAGCACAACGCTTTTTAGCGACCTTTCCCCAGTTAAAGGGAATTAAATTCACGCATGGTTGGGGCGGCGCAATCGATACCTGCTCGCGCTTTTCACCATTTTGGGGCAAGGCATATCGCGGTCGCGTCGTTTATGTCATGGGATTTACTGGTTTAGGTGTGGGCTCTACGCGCTTTGGTGCACAGGTGATGCTCGATCTTTTGGATGGCGTTGACAACGAGCGGACGCGACTTGCAATGGTACGAAAAAAACCGTGGCCTTTTCCGCCTGAACCGTTTCGCTTTCTCTTTATTAGCTTAACCCAATGGTCTATAAATAAGGCCGATGAAAATCAAGGCAGACGCAATCTCTGGCTGCGCTTACTAGACGTATTAGGTTTAGGTTTCGACTCGTAATTAAGAGAATTAATGAGCGCTTGCCCTTGCCCAATATGGGTTTTTTAGGGCTGCCACTCACATATTGCCGTAACTTGCTCCGCTCACTTTGTTAGATTCCTCACTAATTAGATAACTCCCAAGGAAGTGAGTTTGAAATATGAAAAGATATTTGAAATCTATTGCTCCAATTATTTCAGTAAGTAGTTTGGTAATGCTTGGAGTGCCTGCAATTCCAGCGGCAAGTGCCGCAGATGTAGTCACAATAACAATAGGTGCATCAGTTCCGCTTACTGGTTCATTGGCAAAAGAGGGTCTACTCACCAAAGAGGGATACCAATTTTGTCAAGACAAAGTAAACGCGACTGGCACTTCTACTATTGGTGGTAAACAAAAGAAGATAGATATTGTCTTTCAAGATGACACATCTAAGCCTGATATTGCTGCACAGAATCTTTCAAAGTTCAATGACAAAGGAATTAAATTGATTCTTAGTTCATATGGCTCGGCCAATGTGAATGCTCAGGCAGCTGTTGTTGAGTTGAATAAGCAGACCATGGTCGATTCAGGTGGCGCTGATAATGCCATTTTTAACAAAGGCTATACGCGAACTTTCAATGTCATGTCACCTGCCACTGAATACGCGTCAAGTATGGTCAAGGCAATTGCTCAATTTGCAAAGCCAAAACCAGTATCAATCGCTTTCCTATCGGCCGATGATGGATTCTCCAAGACCGTAACTGCCGGAGGAATCGCGACCGCTAAATCCTTAGGATTTACCATAATTGGTCCCGAGTATTTCCCAAATGCAACTTCAGATGTGAGCGCTGCACTTAATAAGATCAAGGCTTCAAAGCCCGATGTAATTATTGGATCAGTACACTTTGTTGAGGGAGTTGCATTAATTAAACAATCTAAGGAATTAGGCGTATCTCCAAGTGGCTTTGCAGAAACAGTTGCGCCACCGATTCTTGATTTTGCAACCACATTGGGAGCTTTAGCCGAAAATGTTCTGGGTTCAGCGCAATGGACTTCCACAGCTAAAGGTCAGGACCGATACTTTGGTACTGCAAAGAATTATGCCGCAGAATTTCTAGCCAAATTTGGTCACCAAGCGACCTATCACAATGCAGAGGCAAGCGCGGCTTGCTTAGCGATGGTCTATTCAATCGAAAAGATAAAGTCTATTGACGCCGATAAAGTGCGGGCATCGCTCGCGAATTTAGACACGCTCTCTTTCTTCGGTCGAATTAAATTTGACTCAACTGGGCAAAATACATTCAAGCCGATGTCGGTGATTCAAATTCAGAAGGGAAAGATTCTGACAGTCTGGCCACGACGCGATGCTGAAGCAAAATTCATCTGGCCTTACTCTAAGTAGTCTGACTGAGATTTAAAAGCAGATGGATACATTCCTTCAAGTAACTTCATATGGCCTACTCCAGGGAGGGCTCCTAGCGTTAGTGGCTGTGGGCTTTTCCTTGGTGTGGGGCATCATGAATATTGTTAACTTGTGTCATGGTGCCTTTGTCATTATGGGTGCCTACATTGCATGGGAAATGCAGAGTTGGATCGGGCTAGATCCCTTTCTCGGAATGTTTGTTTCAGCGGGAGTACTCTTTTGTTTTGGTTATCTTATTCAACGCTACCTTATTAATTTGATTGTCAATGGACCGGTATTTATAACCTTACTGCTGACATTTGGAATTAATATGATTTTAATTCAAGGCATGAATTTACTTTTTACCGCAGACTTCAGAAGTATTCAGACTTCTTACGGCAGCAATAGCTTTGAGTTTGGTAATGTTCGAATCCCGTTAGTGCGATTGATGGCATTTCTTCTCGCAATTGTGATCACACTTCTACTTGTTGCATTTGTTAAGCGAACACGTACTGGGATTTCCATTATGGCGACAGGAATGGATCGAGGAGCGGCTCGACTTATGGGAATCCGGGCTAAACACGTGTATGCCCTGACTTTCGGGATTTCTGCCGCTCTCGCGGGGATGGCAGGCACAATGATTGCATCCATTGAAACTTTTGATCCGTCGAAAGCCGGAAAATTTACATTGATGGCCTTTGTTGTTGCCGTTCTTGGTGGACTTGGAAACATGTACGGTGCACTTGTTGGAGGTTTGCTCATGGGCTTAGTTCAGGCATGGGCTGGCCAGTACCTTTCAGGCACGTGGGTTAATGGAATTGCTTTCTTAGTACTTATTTTAGTGCTCGGATTTC
>JANLPM010000016.1:0-5025 GCA_031367265.1 Actinomycetes bacterium | reverse complement strand
CTTATAGTGGGCGTCTTTATTGCTTGGAACGCTATCGATCGACGATCAATTGCATTGGCAACTGGTTTGGTAATTCCTTTTACCTGTTTGACCCAATTTCCAACGCGCGAAGGATATTTAGGGTCGATTGCGGCGCTACTTTCGGGGCTGTCAATTCGAGTCTTTCCCGGTTTAGCTTTACTCGGTTTATTGATACTGCTAATCCGAAAAACTTCAGGTGGTACTTCGATTAAGCGAACTACCTGGTTTCTCGTATTTGGTTTTATTTCCGGGTTAGTAACGTGGCAGTCGCAAGATTTTGGAATTGCGGCGGTGGTTACCTCATTTTTAGTGATTGCTTATGCCGGATCTACTCGCTACATCGAGGTTAAAACCTCCGTAATTGCCCTGATTGGATATCTACCTGGATTTGCTGTGTATCCAATAATCGCTGGCGCGGCCGGAAAATCAGTCAACCTCAAATTCTTTCTCTTCTTTGCCCGCCAATTTAGTTCGGGTTTTGGAGCCGAGCGTATTCGAACCCCGGGACCGGTCCTTTTTGTCTTGCCGCTATTAGTTCTTTTGGTAGTAACACATGGAATTTATATCCATAAATCCAAAAAAAGTAGCGCCGAAAGTGGCGATTACTCACTTAATAGCTTGATAGGTTTTTCATTTGGGCTCTGGTCGTTATTTGGCTTTACTTATTACCTCAATAGATCCTATGCCTCGGGTCAGATGCAGGTTTTGTTTTTGCCATTAACTATTTCACTAGCAGCTTTTATCGGAATATTGATGAAAGAACCAGTTCGAACTTTAGTCTTTGGGAACCTACAAAAAGGATTTCTATTTTCTCCTCGCTCAATCAAAGAGAGAAATTTTGCTTGGGTGCTTCCACTTCTGCTAATCATTTCAATTCCATTTGCCTCTTTGTTGCTCACCCCTAATCCTTCAGTTGAAATGAAGCGGATACATGATGCCAAGACCTCACCCCGCTGGCCTAAGCCAACTGTGATCGCTTCGGTGAGTGATGCGAAAATCGCGGCCGCATATGCAAAGGAGAAAGGTCTTTCGCTGGGATTCTTTGGTGCCTCCTCATTTTATGTGGAAAAAGAAACCGGCGTTAAATCATTGTCAATTCTCAACTCGCCTTTTGATTTGTTTATGAGTAAGGGAACTGCGCAAACTTCATGTGACTACATTTACAAAATTAATCCAGATGTCATAGTAGTTAGCGATGAAGGCGCTAATCTCTTCCAATTTGCCGGCAAAACGCTCTGTAACACCTACATCCAGCAAGACGTGCCGGGAGTTCGTAGTGGGCATTTCGCGGTTAAAGTTAAGAAATAGTTAAAGGAGCAGCAGCTAATGGAGATCGCAACTAAGTGCCCCATCTGTGAAAGTTTAGGAAATGCAGATCCGGTTTATCCATCCAATGTGGATGCGAGCAGTTTCTCAACGCAGATTTTCTCGGCGCGCAGACTTCCAGATAGACGTCACTATCAATGGGTGCGTTGCCAGAAATGTACGCTGCTGCGCTCGGATCCGGTTTTAGATGTAGATTTGGAGAAACTTTACGTTGAATCAACCTTTGATTATTCAACTGAAGTTGATGGTCTAAAGAAGACGTATTTCAATTTAGTAAAGAAAGCCACTGGCGGAAAGAAGATTAGGAGCTCGATTTTCGAGGTGGGCGGGGGAAATGGCTTCTTTCTTGAGGCCGCCAAAGATGGTGGCTTTGCCACGGTTGCCGGCGTAGAGCCAAGTACTGAAGCTATTAACGCAGCGCGAAAAGATATTAAGCCACACATGATTGCTAGCATGATGAAACCAGGTGTACTAAAAAACGGTTCATTTGAAGTTGGCGTTATGTTCCATACTCTCGATCACTTGAGCGATCCAGTTGCGACTTTAAAAGACTGTGCTGATGCCCTTGAACCTGGAGGAACCTTTGTTGTAGCAATTCATAATGAGCGATCTTGGTCAGCGCGATTAATGGGCGAGCGTTCGCCAATTATTGATGTTGAACATACGCACTTATACACTCGTGCATCGGGTGAAGCTCTATTTAAAAAAGTGGGATTTGTAAACGTGCGCTCTGGGGCCTATAACAACCATTATTCGTTGGCTTACATCTTGCATTTGATTCCGATTTCGCGTTCCTTTAGAAAGCGTGTTTTAGCGAGTCCATTAGGCGGTTTTCTAGCCAAAATTAAAGTTATTGTTCCCCTTGGCAACATGTGGGTTGCCGGCGTTAAGCCATAATCCAATTAGCCTCACGGTTTAGATTCAGGCAGTTCTCAGGTTTTCGCGCTCTAATTAACCCATGACACAGCCGACCCGCATTTATAAACACTCAGGGGTAGGTACTGATTGGGCGGCTTTGCTTTTGGGGGCCGGGCTTGGCTTAACTCTGGCGTTGCAACTGACAACGGTGCGCAAAAGTGATTTTGCATCGCTCTATTCAACACTGGCATCGGCATCTCGATTATCTGCCTTAGTTGGAACGTACTTTGCCATCGTGGGAATCTTTTTAGTCGCACGAATTCCGTGGGTTGAAAAAGGCGTCGGCCATGATCGCTTGGTAACGTGGCATCGAAATTTGGGTCCATGGTCTTTGTATGCAATCGGCGCACATGTCTTTTTTATTATTTTTTCATTTTCAGGACAAGATTCGATTCCACTGTATAAAGAACTATGGCGCATGTTGAATGCTTATGAATGGATGTGGCCCGCACTCGCTGGATTCTTCTTAATGATTTTAGCTGGCGTAACGTCATATAAAAAGGCACGTGCAAAGATGAGTTATGAAACTTGGTGGCTGGTTCACGTCTATACATATGTAGCCGTTGCCGCATCGTTCATGCACCAAGTTTTAAATGGCCAAATGTTTATTGGGCATCCGCTCAACCGTGCATATTGGACGATGTTGTATGTGTTAGTGGCATTTTCGATTGTCTATTGGCGCTTTGGTGTTCCAATAATGCGTTCGATGAAAGTTAATTTAAAGGTTGAAAAAGTAATCATCGAAGGTCCGGGTGTTATTTCGGTAATCATGAAGGGCCGCAATTTACATACGCTAGGCGCACAAGGTGGACAGTTCTTTGGTTGGCGCTTTTTTACCCGGGGCCACTTCTTGATGTCACATCCTTATTCTCTTTCAGCTGCCCCTACCAAACACTTAATGCGAATCACAGTTAAGGATTTAGGGGATCATTCACGCTCGTTAGCATTTATTAAAAAGGGAACCCGCGTCTTTGTTGAAGGACCGTACGGAGCCTTTACTGCCGGGCGATCGACGCGGCCCCATGTTGTACTAGTTGGTGGCGGGGTAGGAATCACACCAGTACGTGCATTAATGGATGAACTCAACGGCGGAGTCCAGATGGATTTAATCTATCGAGCTTCTAGGGAGGAGGATTTAGTTTTGCGCGATGAGTTAGATTACCTAGCCTTTAATAGCGGGGGCTCAATTCGAATTCATTATCTGGTTGGGTCTCGTAAAAATCATCCAATGGATGCGCGCGCGTTGCAAAAATTAGTGCCACAGTTTGCCGATTCCGATATCTATATCTGTGGTCCAGCACCGCTAGTCAATGCCGTGCGTAAGGCGGCCTCGGATGTGGGTGTTCCAAAGAATAGATTTCACGATGAATCGTTTTCCTATGTATAAAACCGCTTCTCTGAGGCTATTACGCGCAGAGGAATCGCGATGAAGCGCGCGATGTTAATTGTCGGCGGAGCTTTAGGTGGCCTCGGCGCAGTCATGGCAATTACGCCGCCACAACTAAACTCTGCGGGCAATTTAGCTATCAGTGGCGCAGGTGCGATTGGTGGTGGCGTTAAAACAAATCCATCTCCAACGCCAGCAACTAGCATTCAAGCAACGCCAACGAAGCGCGCCACTAAAGCCGTCGTAACAAAAACTACTAAGGTTAAAAAGAGGGTTTCCAAAGCTGTGGCCACCAAGAAAACTGCGGCTTCGGCGCGGGCAACCGCGAAATCAAATAATTCTAACTCTGGGGTAGTTGCCGCAACTCCAACACCAGCTGCCACTAAAACCGGCGCGCCAACGCCGGTTCAGACACCGGCATCAAAGGCAGTTACTGGAACATTTACCGGACCTGCGATTTTTGTTAATTATGGAACGGTGCAAGTTCAATTAACGGTTAAAGATGGCCGCATCACCGATGCCACGGCTTTACAAGCTCCAACTGGGCGCAATAGTCGCTACACCGATATGGCCTTGCCGATTTTGAAGAAGCAGACTTTGTCGGCGCAGAGCGCAAATATTCAAGGCGCATCGGGGGCTTCTTACACCTCGTATGGTTGGTTCACATCTTTGCAAGGGGCGCTGGCCAAAGCTGGTTTATAAAGCGGTCAGTAGGATTGTGGAATGAACCATGTTCGCGCACAGTTTCCAGTGTGGGGCACGGTTGTGGATGTGGATTGTTCTGCTGCGGATGTCAGTCAGAGCGATTTAAATAATGGAGTGCGCAAAGTAATTGAGTTTTGTGAAGGCGTCGATGAAGATTTTTCAACGTACATCGATGGTTCGTGGGTTTCGCGTTTGCGTCGCGGCAAAACCAGCATAGAGGCCTGCCCAGATTATGTCCGCGAGGTGTGGGATTTATGTACAACCGCGAAATATTTAAGTGATGGAGCATTTGATCCATGGAAAGTTGTCGGTGGCTTTGATCCATCGGGTCTGGTTAAAGGTTGGGCCGCTGATATCTGTGCCGACATGTTGGTAGCTGTCGGGGCCCAACATGTGCAAATAAATGCGGCGGGGGATTTAGCTTTACGCGGCGGGTATTTCGATTCTAAAATCGGTGAAGTTAAACCATGGAAAATCGGGGTGGTTAACCCCGATAATCGGGCCGAGGTATTGCAGATTTTTGATATCACGAACGGTGCGATTGCAACTTCGGGGGTCTATGAGCGCGGAGCACACATCACTGATCCGTACACGGGCATGATTGCGATCGGGGCTAAATCAGCGACAATCGTTGGTGAAAAGGGCTGGTTATGTGATGCACTGGCCAC
>JANLPM010000277.1:0-10591 GCA_031367265.1 Actinomycetes bacterium | reverse complement strand
CTTTGGTTGGATTGGAATGGGAACTTTATTTAATAGATCAATCACCACCTTTGATCTCAATCTTTTGATGGCGGTTTTTTTCATTACCGCCAGCCTCACAGTGCTTGCAAATCTGATCGCAGATTTGTTGTATTCAGCCCTTGATCCCCGAATTCGAACTGGAAAGGGGTAAAGCCCATGTTTAAGCGAAAAGTTGTAGTTGAAAGCGCGACGCAGGATGGCGGCGAAAATGCAATATTTAACAAGGAGACTGAGGGGCTTAGCCAAGGTCAGATAGTTTTAAAACGTTTTATTCGACACCGTGGTGCAATGGGCTCCCTTTTTGTAATTTTTGGCTTGATGCTCTTCGTTTTCACCGCGCTGGATCAAAAGATTGGGCCCTTTAAAGTTCCAGGTTGGTGGCATTACAGCACTGAAGATTTACCGGATTTACGCTCGACTGGGTGTAAAGAGGGTTTAGTAGGATGCCCTACGTTTTCGCTTCGACCAACTTTCCTTGGAGGTGCAGGTATTGGATTAGGTGAGCATCCCTTTGGACAGGATGATATTGGGCGCGATTATTTTGCGCTCGTAATGCGTGGTGCTCAACGTTCAATGATGGTGATGTTCATTATCGGAACCATTGGCGGAACCCTTGGAACCATCGTCGGTTCGATTGCCGGCTTTTACCGAGGTTGGATCGACGCAATCTTGATGCGCTTTACTGACTTCATCATCACGATTCCCGCCATTATTATTGGCTCAGTCGTTGGCTATCACTTTGGAAATCTTGGTGTTGGATTCTTGGCTTTCTATCTCGGTTTATTTGCCTGGACCGGATTATCACGCCTTGTTCGTGGAGAGTTTTTGACCCTGCGTGAGCGCGAGTTTGTTGATGCGGCTCGAGTTGCCGGGGCAAGCAATAGGAGAATTATCTTTAAGCATATTTTACCCAATGCCGTTGGTGTCATCATCGTCTCGGTTACCTTACTGATGTCGGGCGCAATTCTTCTGGAAACCGCACTCTCATATCTTGGTTTCGGAGTTGTTGCACCGGACGTTTCCCTTGGTCTATTGATTAGTCAATACCAAGATTCTTTCACTACAAGACCATGGTTGTTCTGGTATCCGGGTCTATTTATTATTACAATTGCTCTGAGCATTAACTTCATCGGTGACGGTCTGCGCGATGCATTTGACCCGCGCCAACGTCGACGTATTTCCAAAAAAGAACGCCACAATGCACGGGTGATGCACAAAAGTGGAGCTCAAAAGTGATAGAGATTAAAGAACAAACCCAACAAAGAGGTGGCAATCAAAATCGAAATGCCCAACTTGTTGATCTTAACACTGCTCTCACAACCATTACTACCACCAAATTCTCTAAAAGCTTTCAATCTCAGGGTAGCAAGATAAGCGGCGGTTCCACTATGAGTTCGCGGACTATCACCCGGTCGAATAAATCCGGTAGCGCCGATACCCATTCCCTTAATCTCACTGGGGTGGATAGTACGACTGTGGTATCGCCCGGGAGCTGGAGCGGCCCACGCATAAATGGTTTTATCTCCCACGTGAATGCTCATGGTGTATTTAGCCTCTATGCTCTCAATTCGCTGCCAACCTACTGTAATTTGATCGAATGGATTTGTGATTCGAACTCCTTCGTCAAAGAGTTCAATTTTTGGTCGATGCAAAATCATATAAATCAAAGTTACCGAGAAAGCAGCCCAGCTGATACTAATGAGTCGAGCGTGCCACGTACTACTAAGAAAGTTCTGCGAGACCAAAATCAGAATTACCAAGTAAACAATCACCGCGGCAAAGACACTGCTTCGAGGACGAAAAATGTCTATGTTATTCACGGAGCAATCTTGTCACAGAAGAATGAGGCCACACATGTCTGAGCAAGTTTTAAAAATCAGTGAGTTTAACGTCGATTTTTGGGTAGATGGTGTGTGGTATCCAGCGGTAATCGATATGAATCTCGAACTCAATGCGGGGAAAGTAACGGCAATAGTCGGCGAATCCGGCTCAGGTAAGTCGACAACCGCCCTTGGCTTAATGTCACTCCTTGCCTCAAATGCCCGCATGTCGGGAAGCGTGCAAGTAAAGCAAGAGGAGATGCTCAACGCTACCGCTTCCACTTTACGAAAGTTTCGCGGGCGTGAAGTTGCTTATATTTTTCAAGAGCCAATGACGGCATTGAATCCGGTTTATACGATTGGTTTTCAAATTATGGAGACCCTGCGAAATCACTTTGATATGGGTCCGCATCAAGCGCATGAACGTGCACTTGAATTAATCACTTTAGTTGATATCCCAGAGCCTGAAAAATCGATTAATAAGTATCCACATCAACTATCTGGTGGCCAACGCCAGCGGGCGATGATAGCTCAAGCGCTAGCATGTGATCCAGGTTTGCTCGTTGCCGATGAACCAACTACGGCGTTAGATGTAACGGTTCAAGCTGAGATTTTGGATTTAATGCGCGGACTTAAAGATAAACTCAATTCGGCGATTCTGCTCATTACGCATGACATGGGTGTCGTTGCCGATATGGCCGATGAAATTCTGGTTATGAAAGATGGAATAACCGTCGAACATGGAAGCGCCGATCAAATCTTTAATAGGCCACAACACCCTTACACACAGCAACTATTAGCTGCCGTCCCAAAGTTAGGATCAAGCAAAAAACGCACGCTGCCTTATAGCGATAACGCTAAACCCGAAGCCGTTCTCAAACTTACCGATGTGACAATTGAATACCCTAAACGTGGTCGTATCCCAGCTTTTGTTGCCGTTAAAAACTTTAATCTTGAAATCTACCCCGGTGAAATTGTGGGTCTGGTTGGAGAATCTGGGTCAGGTAAAACTACGGTTGGCCGGGCTGCTATCGGGTTATTGCCAATTAAATCGGGAAAGATTGAAATAGTAGGTAAGGACATTTCTCATGCCACGCAAAAGGATCTTTTCTCAATTCGCCGACATACGGGCATTGTTTTTCAGGATCCAGCCTCATCTTTAAATCCCCGTTTACCAATCGGCGAATCTATTGGGGAGCCAATTTTCTTGGCAAAAATTGCCAAAGGTGCCGAGCTGGCGCACATGATTGAGGATTTACTCGATCAAGTTGAGCTACCGCGAAGTTACCGCAATCGCTATCCGCATGAACTCTCTGGCGGTCAACGACAACGTGTTGGAATCGCCCGCGCGTTAGCGTTGACACCGGATTTATTAATTGCCGATGAGCCAACTTCAGCTCTAGATGTTTCCGTGCAAGCCCGATTCTTAGATTTATTAACTGGACTCCAAGAAAAATTGAAGTTCGCTTGTCTCTTTATTAGTCATGACTTGGCAGTTGTCGATATTTTGGCTCACCGTATTGCAGTAATGCAAAATGGTCTCCTGGTGGAAGAAGGCGATCGCGATGCAATCCTGCTGCATCCAAAAAATGATTATACGCGCCGTCTGATTTCAGCAGTTCCAGTTCCAGATCCTGCCGAACAACGCATTCGTCGTGAGGCACGTTTAGCTCTTAAGAAATAGTGTGTCTGGTGAATGAAAATTTCGACTTAACTCTGTATGGCGATAGTGACGAGCTCGTTGCTGCAACTGCGCGCGAAGCGGTTGAATTAATTCGGCTACAACTTAAAAATAAGGGGATGTGCCATATCGCATTGACTGGCGGCACCCTTGGCGGGCGGTTTGCACAACGGTTCGTTGAATTATTAAATTCTCAATCCAGTGATTTTAATGGCCTACATGTGTGGTTTAGTGATGAGCGCTTTGACAGCGCTGAAAGTACACTACGTAACGCAAAACCAGTTCACGATGGATTGCGAAATACTTCCGTAATAGTTCATGAAGTTCAATCCTCTGATAGTGCAACATCAGTTGGTCAAGCCGCTGATTTTTATGCGCAAGAACTCAAGGAAAATTCCATGGATCTATGCATATTAGGTTTAGGTTCTGATGGTCATGTCGCCTCACTTTTCCCCAATCACTGGGAGATATCGGTAAAAGCCAAGGCATATGCCATTGTGGACTCACCTAAACCTCCGCCCGAGCGGGTAAGTTTTTCTATGGGTTTCATCAACGCTTCTACGCAGGTTTGGGTTATTGCTGCGGGTGAGGCTAAAGCTGCGGCGGTTACGCGCATGCTTGAAGCAGATTTATCTATTCCAGCAGCTCATGTAGCGGGCCGGGAATTGACGCGATTAATTATTGAAACCTCAGCTTTTCTCACCGAGTAGAATCTCTTCTATGAGTACTAACGTTAACTTCGCGATGGTGGGCCTCGGGCGAATGGGTGCCAACATAGTTCGTCGCTTAGCTAAAAATGGAGTAGTTAGCGCGGTTTATGACGTGAACTCACAAGCCGTAAAAGCCCTTGAAACTGAGGGCTTTATCCCTGTCCATGCCTTAAGCGATTTGGCGCTCGTTCTTTCCGCCCCGAGAACTGTATGGATAATGGTTCCGGCACAGGTGAGTGATGAAACTATTCGCGCGCTCGCCGAGTATCTATCTCCGGGTGACACAATTATTGATGGTGGAAACTCTTACTATAAAAACGATATTGTCAATGCTGCACTTCTTGCGAAAAAAGGAATTAATTTTGTAGATGTTGGTACAAGCGGCGGAGTATTTGGTCTAGCTCGAGGGTATAGCTTGATGATTGGGGGAGACAAATCGGTTGTTAATGCGCTCACGCCGATATTTGACGCCCTTGCCCCTGGTTTTGAAAGCGCCGAACGTACACCAGGGCGATCTGGGGAAGTTGCAACTAGTGAAAAAGGATATTTACATTGCGGCCCACATGGTGCCGGACACTTTGTCAAAATGATTCACAATGGAATCGAGTACGGAATGATGGCAGCGGTCGCCGAAGGCCTAGCAATTTTTGAAGCTGCCGATAAAATGGATCCAGCCTATTCATTAGATATTCCTGAAATCACTGAAACGTGGCGTCGCGGAAGTGTGGTCTCTTCATGGCTCTTGGATTTAACGGCACAAGCCCTGCATGAAAATAAAGATTTAGCTGAATACTCAACAGCGGTAAGTGACAGCGGTGAAGGACGTTGGACAGTCCAAGCCGCAATTGATGCTGGTACTCCTGCTCACGTATTGAGCGCATCTCTGTTTTCGCGTTTTGCTTCGCGCAATAACGATGATTTCGCAAACCGAGTTCTCAGTGCAATGCGACGAAAATTTGGCGGACATTAATTTGGCACGTGCCGATGTTTTAGTTCTCTTTGGCGCAACCGGAGATTTAGCTAAGAAAAAACTATTTCCAGCGCTCTATGAAATGGAGGAATCTGGCGAGTTAGAGATTCCCGTTTTTGCGGTTGCCTCTTCAAAGTGGACACAAGCTGAGTTTAAAAACCGCGCAAAAGAGTCAATTCACGAGCGCAAAGAAGCACTCGGCGAAGTTGTCGACGAGGAAGTTCTCAAAGGCCTGTTAAATAAAATGCATTTGGTGGTAGGCGACTATCAAGAGCCGCAAACATTTATTGCACTGAGGGAGGCCCTTGTTGGCTTTAAACTGCCCGTTATTTATCTGGCTATCGCCCCTGGAATGTTCACTGATGTTACTCAAGGACTCGCAAAAGTCGGTTTAACTAGCACGGCTCGAGTGGTCGTTGAAAAACCTTTTGGCCGTGATTTATCAAGTGCGGTCGAATTAGACATGGCGCTGAAGAAAATCTTGCCAGAAGACCAAATTTATCGAATAGATCATTACTTAGGCAAAGAGTCCGTAGAAGATCTCTTAGTTTTCCGCTTTGCAAATACGTTGTTTGAGCCGGTCTGGAACCGTAACTACATTTCAAATATACAAATAACCATGTCTGAAGATTTTGGGATTGAGGGACGCGGTAAGTTTTATGATGAAGTTGGCGCGCTCCGTGATGTCGTACAAAATCATCTGCTTCAAGTTTTAACAATGCTAACAATGGAGCCGCCGATTGATATGGGCTCTAGGGCATTACAGGATGAAAAGGTAAAAGTTTTATCGGCGGTGCGTGAAATATTACCGAGGGATGTAGTCCGTGGTCAGTATGTTGGTTATTTAGGCGAAGCCGGAGTCAGTGCTCATTCGCCCACGGAAACTTTTGTAGCGATGCGCCTATTTATCGATAATTGGCGCTGGGCCGGGGTTCCAATTTATTTGCGTACTGGAAAGAAGTTGGCCGAAACTACGATGGAGGCGATAGTTGAATTTAATCAACCGCCGCGCCAGCTATTTAGTGCTAAAGGCGCACCGATTCCGCAACCTAACATCGTACGTTTTAGATTGGGCCGCCAAGATGGGGTAGATCTTTCGCTGCAAGCTAAAGCACCAGGCGCGGCATTAATTACCAATACCGTTGACTTAACCGTTGAATTTGCGGCAGCTCTTGGCCAACGAAAAGAGGCCTATGAACGCTTACTCGATGCGGCGATTCTGGGCGACCATTTTCGGTTTACGCGAATTGACTCCGTCTTAAAGTCTTGGGAGATTTTAGAGAATATTGTTCGCGCACCGTCGAAGTTGCATCCTTATTTTGGAGCTAGTTGGGGCCCTGATGAGGCGCTCGGATTAGTTCCTGGAGGTTGGGGCGTAGTAGGAACCGCCGCCGATAAATCCGATTAATCTCGGGCCTGTCCGCTTCGATGTTTGTATCGGCCCAGAAAATCCGCCTTCATATTCACAAAGTTGCCATCGAGAAGAGCTTGGCGCATCTGATCGACAAGACGAACAATAAATCGCTCGTTGTGAATCGTTGCCAGCGTTGCTGCAATAATTTCCTTACCGCGAAATACATGGTGCATATAAGCCCGTGTGTAATGCGTACACGTGTAACAGTCACATTCATCGTCGATAGCCGTGAAATCGCGCTTAAAACCGCTGTTAGACAGGTTAAACCGGCCTTCCATCGTGTACACGGCGCTGGTGCGTGCAATTCGGGAGGCTAAAACGCAGTCAAAGGTGTCGATTCCGTTTTCAACCCCAGTAAATAAATCTTCAGGAGCCCCAATTCCCAATAAATGTTTAGGTTTATTTTCCGGCAGAATCTGATTAACCCATGAAATGGTTGTTCCCAGAGTTGCCTTATCTAGCGCCCCTCCAATTCCAAAGCCATCAAAGCTCTTACCTAGAGTTTGCATCTGGCCTAAATCAGCGGCGGCTTTTTTCCGCAGATCTTCATAGTGAGCGCCCTGGATGACGCCAAAGAGGGCTTGGTATGGTTTCATCTCACGTTCAAGGGTCAGGCGCGCGTGCTCTTCCAGACAACGCAGCGCCCACGCAGAAGTTCGATCTACCGCCCGCTCTTGATAGCTGCGGGTGTTGTGCAAAGTCGTGCATTCATCAAAGGCAAAAATGATATCGGCCCCGATTTGGTGTTGGACCGCAATTGAGATCTCCGGAGTAAAGCGATGCATCGACCCATCAATATGCGACTTGAATGTCACACCTTCGTCATCGACATGGGCCAGGCGCGATTTATTCTCAGCTATAACATCATCTTGGCGAAAAGTCTGAGTATCCATCGCTAAAACTTTTTTAAATCCAACTCCGAGTGATAAAACTTGAAACCCACCTGAGTCTGTAAAAGTTGCACCCGGCCAGTTCATGAATTCGCCAAGCCCGCCAGCCTCATCGATGATGTCGGCGCCAGGCTGTAAATAGAGATGGTAGGCATTAGCTAGTAATGCTTGCGCTCCAAGATCGGCCATCGCTTCAGGTAATACCGATTTTACGGTGGCCTTGGTACCAACTGGGATAAATGCTGGTGTTTGAATCTGCCCATGAGGTGTTGTAATTGTTCCAACGCGCGCTAAAGAATTACTCTGGGCATGTCTTATATCAAAAGAGAAATTCACGGGCTACCAGATTTGAACACGTGATTTTTCATCCCGCCACAGTGCATCTTTTTCCGTTACGGCAAAAGCATCGTAGAAAGGCGTGAAGTTACTGACAATAGTGTTACAGCGAAACTCACCAGGGGAGTGCGGATCGGTGGCAATTCGGCGACGTTGTTCTTCAGGTCGCACTTTGCTGCGCCAGATTTGTGCCCAGCCAAGAAATAATCGCTGCTCGCCAGTTAGATTATCGATAACAGGGGATGTTGTGCCAACCAGTGAAATTTGATAGGCCTTATATGCAATTGCCAGACCACCTAAATCTCCAATGTTTTCACCAACTGTTAGTGCGCCATTAACGGTGATGTCAGGGGTTTCTTCTGGGCTTAGTTGGTTGTATTGGGCAATCAGGGAGTTAGATCGAAGTTCGAATGCCGCGCGGTCGGCATCGCTCCACCAATTATTGAGTGCCCCATCGCCGTCGTATTTTGAGCCTTGATCATCAAAACCATGGCCGATTTCGTGTCCTATCACCGCGCCGATTCCGCCGTAGTTGACGGCATCATCGACATCGAGTGAAAAAAATGGGGGCTGCAAAATAGCGGCAGGAAAAACAATTTCATTCATGACCGGGTTGTAATAAGCGTTAACGCTCTGAGGACTCATGTGCCATTCCTCGCGATCTACAGGCTTACCAATCTTGGCTAACTCAAAATCTCGTTGGAACTTTGTCATATGGCCAATATTTGCAAATAAGTCATGGGGGTTGGTTTCAAGGGCCGAGTAATCCCGCCATTTATTAGGATATCCAATTTTGGATCTGAACTTAGCAAGCTTTTCTAGCGCCTGAATCTTTGTCTCTTCACTCATCCAGTCGATGGCGTTGATGCTGATGCGATAAGCCTCTATCAGATGAGCTACAAGCTGCTCCATGCCCACTTTGGCCTCTACCGGGAAGTGCTGCTCGACATAGACCTTGCCGACTGCCTCTCCGAGTGAGCCCTCAACGAGAGAGACTGCGCGCTTCCAGCGCTCGCGAAGCTCAGGTGTACCAGAAATAGTTGTGCCGTAGAAAGCGAAGTTTTGATTTACTAAATCACTAGAAAGATAAGCCGCGGAGCCGCTAATAATGTTCCACTTAAGCCATGCTACCCATGAGTCCCGATCGAAGTGAGAAAGAATTTCTGAGAGGCCGGCAAAAAATGGAGGCTGCTGGACAATGACTGAATCTAAAACTACGGCCGGGATATCTCCGGCGGATAAATAGAGGTCAAAATCGAACGCGGGCATCAATGCAATTACTTCAGCCCGGCTCAGTTTGTTATAAGTCAAGATTGCATCGCGATCTTGAACTGTGTCAAAGTGGTGGCTTGCCATCTGAGTTTCAAGCTCAAGAATCTTGCTCGCTAAGGCTTTTCCATCGTTAATACCCACGAGTGAAAACATTGCTTCAACATGTACTAAGAAGGCGGTACGAATTTCGGCATGTTGGTCTTTGCGATAGTACGACTCATCAGGCAGTGAAATACCGCCTTGGGTTAAGTACAAGATATGTGAGGAGGCATCCTTCTGATCGGCATAGATGAATGAACCGAAGATCCCACCGAGACCTCGAGCCTCAAGTACCGACATTATTGAAATAAAATCTTCACGTGTCTGAATCGAATCGCACTGAGCGAGATCCTTCAGGATTGGCGAAAATCCTTTAGCCTCAATCGTATTGGCGTCCATAAATGATGAGTAGAGATCACTGATCTTTCCAGCTACTTGCGAACCGGCAGCGTTCTCAATAATCTCTCGAACCCGCGCCTCCGATAGCTCGCGCAGCGTTACAAATGTGCCAGCAGATGCCCGATCGGCTGGAATAATCGCATTTTTAAGCCATATGCCATTGAAGTGGCGAAAGAGATCATCTTGAATGCGAACCGTAGAATCGAGACCGTCACAATCTAATCCGCTTACACTCCTCGGCACGCGCTTACTCCTTGATGATAAGTAGTTGAAGGTTCAACGTCTTGGCGTAGACTCTGCCCATGCCAGAGCAAAACGCTACCGTACCTAACTGGCTTAACCCAGTTGAAATGAAGGCTTGGCGAAGCTACATCATTGCCAGTCGTCGCCTATTGGAGGCATTAGATAACGACTTGGAAGGTCATGATCTATCGATGCCAGATTATGAAGTTCTAGCGGCGTTAAGCGATGCTCCCGATCGAAAAATGCGTATGAGTGAACTTGCAGAGATTGGTTTGCTCTCGCGCTCGCGGTTATCCCATCGTATGAAAGTCATGGAAAAAGCGGGCTGGGTAAAACGTGAGGCCTGTCCTTCGGATAAGCGCGGATATTTTGCAGTGATGACTCCCAAGGGATGGAAGGCGATAGTAAGCGCGGCTCCAGCTCATGTTGAAAGTGTTCGACTTCGATTTTTAGATCATTTGAGTAAGGAAGACCAAGCTAGTTTGTTTGTAATTTTCTCTCGCATGGAGGAAGCCTTTCGCGGGGAAAGTAGTTGCGAATAAAAACTGCATAAAAAAACCCGCCACATTTAAGTGGCGGGTTTTTTTAATTGCTAATTACTTAGCTGCTGCCTTCTTGCGGCGGCGCTTCTTTGGGGCAGCTGCTGGAGCTACAGTTTTCTTAGCTGCTGCCTTCTTGCGCTTCTTTGGAGCAGCTTTCTTAACAGCTGCCTTCTTGCGCTTCTTTGGAGCAGCTTTCTTAACAGCTGCCTTCTTGCGCTTCTTTGGAGCAGCTTTCTTAACCGCTGCCTTCTTGC
>JANLPM010000247.1:0-3188 GCA_031367265.1 Actinomycetes bacterium | reverse complement strand
GGACTGGCAAGGCCGGGGTTCCGCGTGATCCACTGGTTATGTTGATTGGGGTTCTGTTATCGGCCGCGATTATTTGGCTGGTATTGCGCGGTTTAATTAGTAGAACTAGTTGGGACAAATCGGTATCAATTCTCGGGCTATCGATAATTATCGTCTGTGCTGGCGTTGCATTCTGGTCCAAAAATACCAGTCTTGGAAGTAATTATTCATACGTAAAAGTTGCAACGTATGTAGGACCGCTTTTCTTGCTAATAATCGGTGAGCGGATGTCGCAGAATCTTAAAGTGAAAAAAGCTAAGAATTCAAAGAATGACACCCCGTTTTGGCTACGGATGGTGACGCCGGTATTTTTTGTGGCGATATTAGTTGTCTCAGTATTTCAAGTTAACTCTGGCTTGGTTAAACAACAAGAGTTTTCCTATCCCTCACAGATGACGGCAATCTTAAACGACTCAGCGGCCCAGGCTGAATTGAGCAATTATAATTATTTAACTACATATCGTGCCATAAGTAATGTTTTAGGTTTTGTCGGTGACACACACTGGGTAGGCAAGGCGCCAAATGATATTTTATTGGCCACTCGAATGGGCCATGAGATGCGAATTATCTGTTTTGTTGGCGATGCCGCATGTGTACCAAAGACGCCGGAGATAACTGGAAATGTATTGAATAAATATAGTTTCAAGATTTATCAATCCCCGATTACCACTGCGCAGTACGCCGCCCTTAAGCCTCTAGAGCGATTCTATGCAGATATGGATGCAGTGGGGCAACCAAGATTTAAGGTTCCAGATCGATTCGTTGGGGGAAATCCGCTCCTTAAACCAAATACATGAGAGTCGTAATAACTGGTGCTGCGGGCTTTTTAGGCTCGTGGATCGCTCGAGTTTTAGCCGAGACTCATGAAGTCACTGCTTTGCTGCGCCCGCACTCTGACCCATATCGCCTGGGTGGGATCGTTGGTTTACGCACAGTTAATGTCGGTACCGCAGAGTGGGGGGCATTTATATCCGCTGAAAAACCCGCAGCATTAATTCTGGCTGACTGGTGGGGCGTTGGAAATCACGATCGAAATGATGAGCGACAGTTTGAAAATATTGATCGCTTTGAAAATTTAGTGCGTGCCGCCAGAGATGCCGGGGTTGGATCAGTGATCGGGGTAGGTAGTCAGGCTGAGTTAGGCCCGGTCGCTAATCTAATAACCGAGGATTTACCCGATAGGCCAACGACTAAATACGGAGTGGCTAAAGTTGCGGCCAGAATCAAGGCGCAAGAGATTTTAAAAGGCTCGGCAACGAGATTTGTTTGGATGCGGATTTTCTCGACCTATGGCCCAGCCGATGCCGACTCTTGGTTAATTCCGCAGTTGATTGATGCATTATCAACGGGTGAGAGTATGGATTTAACTAAAGGCGAACAAGAGTGGAGCTATCTGCACGCCTTTGATTTAGCCCGCGCATTTAAAGCAGTAATTGAGCACCAAAAGCTTTCGGGAATTGTTAATGTGGGAAATCCGCATACTGTGGTTTTGAAAGATGCGATATTAGGCATTGCAGATCAACTCGGTGTCCAGGGCTTACTCAACTTTGGCGCTTTGCCTTATCGTTCTGACCAGGTGATGAAGTTAGAGCCGGCCTGTGAATCACTTACCTCGATTGGGTGGAAACCTGTCGTTACTTTTGATGTTGGAATTAAGCAGACAATTCAATGGCGACTTCGCAGGGCTTTAGCACCGTTGCGTTGTAAAGATGGCCAGGAAGTTGTATTTAATTTACCTGCAAGGCGATAAATTTTTTAACAATATTTTCAAGGTTAATTCCATTAGCTGCGCGTAAGAAGTTTTGGTCTCCAATTTGTGAAAGGTTATTTTGGTCGGCAGCAATTAAGCCAATCGAGCCTTGCAGATTTAACGAATTCGCGATTTCAAGAACGGCAGAGCCCACGCCTCCACGGTAAGAATGTTCTTCAATAATAATTACTGGCCCTTTGATTAGTGCGCCCCGAAGGTAGTTAACATCGATAGTCGATACAAATGGCATTGAGGCCACGGCGACGGAAATACCTTGAGCTGCCAACTCTTTTGCCGCGGCAACTGCGACAACGCCGACCGAACCTGCAAATAAGAGAGTTCCTTGGGTTCCAGCTGAGATTTCATTGATAGTACCGAGGGATACTTTTGGCGGTGCGGTGTGAATGGCAGGCTCATTACTTTTGCCCAAGCGCAGATAAGTGGGTTTTCGCGCGGCGATAATTGCCAGGGTTAATTCGCGTGTTTCGGCGGGATCTGCTGGCACGATGACTTCCATATTAGGAAGCGCGCGTAATACCGCGATATCTTCCAGTGCGTGATGCGTATATCCCTGACTACCGTAGGCATATCCCGCGCCCACCGAAACAACCACTACGGGATTATTCATTAAGCAGACATCGTTTCGTATCTGCTCAAGGCAGCGAAGAGTTGGGAAGTTGCCGATGCTGTAGACGAAAACCCTTTTACCGGTGGATGCGTATCCCGCGGCCATACCCATCATGGTCTGCTCATTAACCCCAGAGTTAATAAACTGGGCCGGCAACTCCTTTTGAAAATCTTCGAGAACTCCATACCCGAGATCACCAGTCATTAAAATAATATCTGGATTATTCTTCGCCGCTTCCAGTAAAGTCTTAACGAAGGTATCTCGCATTAATAGTTCTCGCGTAACTGCTCGTAAGCTTTTTCCATGTCATCGGCGCTTGGTGGCTTGTAATGCCAGAGCACACTATTTTCCATAAATCCCACGCCTTTTCCTTTAGTGGTGTCGGCAATAATGCAGCTAGGTCCAGTCTGTGATGAGATAGCTTTGGTTAAAAGTTCGTAATCATGTCCAGGCACGGTTTGCACCTGCCAACCAAAGGCCGACCATTTATCGGCAAAAGGTTCGAGTTTTAAAGTATCTTCCGTAAAAGTTAGCGATTGAATCCGGTTGCGATCGATGATGACAACTAAGTTAGCTAACTCGTGGTGATTGGCAATCATGGCAGCCTCCCATGTTGTCCCTTCATCACATTCACCATCCGACATAACTACAAATACGCGCCCCTTACCGCCGGATTTTTTGCGTGACATGGCAATTCCAAGACCATATGGAAAACCATGACCCAAAGAACCAGTCGAAAGTTCGACTCCGGGTACGCCTTTTGAGGTTACG
>JANLPM010000244.1:0-3057 GCA_031367265.1 Actinomycetes bacterium | reverse complement strand
TCAGGCCGCCTTCGTAGTGCGCCAAGTCCGGTACATGGAGCGTCAATTAATATCGCATCGAATTTCTCACCCTGATGTGAGATTTCACGTCCATCGCCAACCCATACACGTGCTCCGTGAACTACGCGCTTGACCAACTGCGCGCGGGGAATCGAAATTTCATTTGCGGTAAATTCTATGCCGCGTGAAGCCGCAATTGCCGACAAAAGTGCGGCCTTGCCACCAGGACCGGCACACAAATCTAACCATTTCGAACCAGGTGCCAAGGAGGCAAAAACTGTCGCAACTAACTGCGAACCTTCATCTTGGACTCCAGCCAAACGGTGTCGAATTAACTCTAAACTTCCTGGGTTGCCTTTCCATCTAGCACCGAGTGTGGAGAACTGAGTTGGCTCGGCGCCTATCTCTATCAAATCACCTTGTGTTGAATATCCTGGCCACGCTACCAACGTCGGTAGAGCCGCTACATTATTTATTTGCAGGGCGGCCTCTACTTGCTCCCAATTCTTAAGTAAATCAAAGTACGATGAGACTATCCATTCAGGATGAGAGTATTGGATTGCCATCCGAACAACTGAATCTGTTATGAGAGCAAGTGGCGCGAACCATTCATCAAATGGCTTTCTGGTAACGCCTCTCAAAATCGCATTAACATAGCTTGCTTTAGCCTCCCCAATCCGCGCTCGAGCAACTTCGACAGTAGCTGCCACTGCTGCGTGATCAGGTATTCGCATTTCATGAAGTTGATGCACACCTAAGCGAGCCAGATCAATAATTCCGGGGTCAACTTCACTCCAAGGTCGCTCACTCACCTGAGTCAAAATCCAATCATGCCTTCCCTGCATGCGTAAAGTTCCGTACACAAGTTCGGTAACGAGATTTCGGTCCCGCTCTGGCAAGGAGCTCGAGCTGAGTGCTGGCGCAAGTAGGAGATTGGAGTAGCCATTATTACGATTCACTTCAGTCAACACATCAAATGCTAAAAGCCGCGCTGCATCAGGCTTGGGCGAAGTAAAAGTATTTCTCCTCGCTTCAGTCAAAGTGCGACCCACCTTCAAGTCGAGCTCCCCGAGACCATTCAGCAGCTGACATCTCTTTTCTGCCTGCAGGTATAACACGAAGTAGAGTAATCGCCGAAGCGCGTCCACACCCGACGTTTACTTCACTGCCAATTACAACAATCTCACCTGGACTTATTTTTTCATCTGATGCTTTAGCAGATGTTAGTTTTATTCCCTTAGCCTTAAACTCACTCCAAGCACCCGGCTGCGGATAGAAGGCGCGAATGCGCGCGAGAATCTCTTTCGCACTCAAACTCCAATCGATTCTTGCTTGTGCTTTTGAGATTTTTGGTGCAAGTGAACTCGTTCCGCTTTGAGGCACGGGTGTAATTCCATTCTGAATCGACGTGAGCGCGCTTTCAACAGCGCTTGGACCTAGTTTGGCAAGAGCCTGCATTAATTCGAAACTTCGCCAATGCGGCTCGATCTTTTGGTAAGCCCGACTATAAATCGGACCAGTATCCATTCCTTTATCAAGTGCAAAAACACTCACACCCGTCTCTGTTTCGCCATTTTCGATTGCTCTTTGAACAGGAGCCGCGCCTCGGTATGCAGGCAGAAGTGAAAAATGCAGATTGAGAAAACCAATTTTGGGTAGCCGAAGAATCGCCTCAGGAAGCAAGACGCCATAACCAATTGTTAAAACAATGTCGAGGTCGTTAATCTGCCCCTGAAGTTCTTGGGGTGAGTTCGGACGTGTTAAAGCAAGCCCATGAGATATCGCCCATGTGCTCACTGGTGTTGTTTTGAACTCCCGGCCTCGACCTGCCGCTCTGTCCGGCTGGGAAATGACAAGGGCAATCTCATGCTCTGATGTGAGCAGCCACTCAAGTGTTGGAATTGCAACTTCCGGAGTAGCTGCTACTCCGATGAGCATTACGTACGCCTTCCGAAAATTGGATGAGGTGATTCCTTAATTGATACGGGAACACCTCGTGCGATTGCGGAATTAAACCAGTCAGTCTCTCTAATCTCCTTCATAGCTAATTTACGATCGACCTTACTCAGTCGATCGATAAAGAGAATTCCATCTAAGTGATCGGTTTCATGTTGAAGGGCGCGTGCTAAAAGTTCTGAACCATCTACCTCTATTGGTTGGCCATACATATTAAAGCCGCGTGCCACTGCGCGAATTGAGCGCGGAGTTGGAAAAGTTAATTCTGGAAATGAAAGGCACCCCTCATCATCGATGTCTATCTCACCGCTAAGAACTAACGTGGGGTTAATCAAATGTCCTAGCTCATCATTTACGTGCCAGACAAAGGCGCGCAATGGAACGCCTATTTGTGGCGCAGCTAGACCAGCTCCTGGGGCAGCTAACATAGTTTGTGTTAAATCCGATATTAAGGTACGGATCTCTTTATCAAAATCAATTACTAAGGCCGCTGGCGTCACTAGGACTGGATCGCCGAAGAAGCGGATCTCTTGAGTAGGCATTGAGTAATCCTAGCAAATTGTTACAGTGAATAAGGATCAATTCTCAAGCTCAGAGGCTCTTTCCTAGCGATACTGCGCCTACGCTGCAACTCCGCCAAAAAATTTTTAACTGCTATTGAATCACTCTGCGGGAAATACAAAACAATTTTAGATTTGTTGTCACCAATACTCATAGGTCCAAAGAATTTAACTGAAGCCGGCAACCTAGAATCGTTTATCGCTTTGCGTAAACCCGTAGCCAGCATAGTGAATTCACTCTCTAAACCGCTGAGCATGGCAGTTGAAACAAAAGGCGGAAAGGGAATTTCTAATCGTTCGGCCAGTTCGTGCCTGATCATTAGACCTGGGTTCCATCTCATCATTGAGGCAACCACAGGATGTGCATTATCTATACATAGCAAAACTGCCCCGCGTGGACTTACTAAAGCCGCGGTTTCGAAAAATAGTTCTCGAGCGCGTTCCTGTGCTCGCAGATCTGGGTGAGAAAAAAATGTTAATCCCTCCAATATAACTACGGCGCTAAAACCACCAGAAACTCGCGGCGCTGCACCTGGTGTCG
>JANLPM010000226.1:0-2622 GCA_031367265.1 Actinomycetes bacterium | reverse complement strand
GCCATGATTCAACAACGCCAATTTTTAATGTGCGTTGGTCATGAGTTGCTGCAACTAATCCAGTGGTGGCACACATAACTTCCAATAAGAGCGCTGCATCTTGCACCGAACGTGCCATTGCACCGGGAGAGTCTTGGCTAGCGCTAATCGGCACGATGGCCGCTCTTGGTACTCGACCAACGGTGGGTTTTATTCCAACGCAGCCGTTAAGGGATGCCGGGCAGATGATTGATCCATCGGTTTCGGTTCCAACGGATAAAGTAATAAGCCCTGCAGCAACCGCGGCTCCAGATCCAGAGGATGAACCACCGGCACTGTGTTTATGTATCCATGTATTTGCAGTTAATCCTCCGAGGGCCGACCATCCGCTCGTTGAATGTGTTGATCGAATATTTGCCCATTCAGAGAGATTTGTTGCCCCGATAATATTGGCGCCACCTGCACGCAATCGCTTGGTCAACTCGCTATCTTTAATAACTGGATAATCGAGCAGAGCCTTTGAACCCGCGCTGCCGGGTAGGCCAATCGCTTCGATGTTATCTTTTATTACTATGGGCAGGCCGGCAAGAGGTGTATCGGAATTAAAGCCGCCGGCATGGTTGCCTGAAGCTAGAGCCAAAATCGAATTGAGTTCATACCCCGTCGTATCGATCTCTTGAATGCGAGCCAAGGCTTGGGCAGCCAGTGCCGCTGGCGTAGTTGCTCCAGAGCGCAGGTCATTAATTGAATCAACGGCCGAGCGAGCAAAAACCATAGGCGAAGGTTAGCCTGAGATCTTAAAAATGCGGCGCGGCTACCTAAGCCACAACAGATGAGATGGCGCTATTCCAAGTTAACCGCAATAACAAGGAAAAGGGATGGTCATATTCCTAGTTAACGGTGAAAACATGGAATAAGGATGGTCAGTGCAAAATATTTACTGCCCTTGCCACTACTAAACCAACAACAATTAATGAGGTTGTCGACTGTAAGAGCATCAACATTTTTGCCCATCTACTTAATGGCATCACATCGGTTGGGCTAAATGCACTGGCATTGGTAAAAGACATGTACAGGTAATCAAAGAATTGAGGGTGCCAATCACTTGGCGCATAAGTCGGATCGGTCATTTGTGGAAAAAGAAAATCCGGCCAATCATTTTTTGCCTCAGCCCTTGAACCCGGGCCGCCCCGATCTAAATCCCAAAACCAGAGCGAGAAGATCACGACATTAGTGAGCCAGATTGAGCCTCCCGATGCCAGTAATTGAGAAGCTGATCCGATTCCGCCAGAAATTAACTCAGAGACCAGTTTGACGGCAGATGCGGTATTCGAAATCGTCATAACACTCGTAAGGAGAAAACCAATTCGCCGCGTTGGAGGGTGGTGCTTCATTAAACGCTTTGGGCTTAGGGCGTACAGGCTCAATAAAATTGCGAATTCAACGAGGCAGATCCATTTTTGATAACTCAGAGAGAGGTTGCCGGGCAAGGCAAACTGCAAAACAATCACGACTAGGACAACAAATGAGACAGGGAAGCGATGCTCGCCAAGGTGTGGCTTCTGCCAGTGCGGCCGTGCCAGATTCATCTCTAAACTATAGGTTAATGCGGCATCTATCGCTCCAACTATCGCATGATAGCTAATTCAGTTTGAGTTATCGGAGTTCTCAGAAACGCTTCGGCACCAAGAAACGCGCTTGTAAAACTACGACTCCAAGGGAGAAGATAAGGCTATGAGTATTTTTGACGGCCGTGGGCGCAGCGCTTTGCTAGTAATCGACGTACAAAACGGGGTGGTCGATAATGCCTTTGCGCGCGAGCGCGTAATAGCAAAGATCAACCAGACCATAAAAAAGGCTCGCGAAAAGAGTATTCCAGTAATTTGGGTCCAACACTCCGACGAAGAGTTAGTTATCGATAGCCATGCTTGGCAGATAGTGCATGAGTTAGTACCACAAGCGGGAGATACAAAAATTCGAAAGATTTTTAGAAACTCCTTTGAGGAAACTGAGTTGGAATCGATTTTATCTAGTCTCCAGGTTGATCGACTCTATATATGTGGTGCCCAGACAAATAACTGTGTTCGGCATACCTGTCATGGTGCATTAGAACGCGGGTATGACATAACTTTAATTAAAGATGGGCACACTACTTCGGATTATGAGTGGAAGGGCCGTTCGGTGGTCGCCGAGAATGTCATTAATGAACAGAACGACAATTTATTTAATTACACACTTCCTAATCGTTCAGCTTCTGTTATAGAAAGTTCTGCGATTAATTTTTAAACCTCATAAACTCTCTTAATCCTAAATAAAGCGATAGCCAACACCGCGCACTGCCGCAATTGCACGCGGGCCGCCAGCGGCTTTGATTTTTAGGCGCAAGCGCGATGCGTGTGTATCTAGCAAATGATCACCGGAAAACTTATCGGATATACCTACGGCAGTGCTGACCTGAGCGCGTGTAAAGACTCGAACTGGATCTTCCATCAATAAGTGAATGAATTCAAACTCAGTTCGGGTAATTGCGACTAAAGTCTCATCAACTTTTAGTTCTCGAGTTAAAAGGTCTAGCGTTAAATTCGCGGCTCTTATAGTAGTTGCATCAATTGGGTTACTTCGATGCTTACGGGCGAGCTGATT
>JANLPM010000216.1:0-6135 GCA_031367265.1 Actinomycetes bacterium | reverse complement strand
TACCCGTTTCAAGTGCGCTTCGAAGTGCGATGAGGGCAGCGGAGAGGTTCCCGTCTAACGTTGCATCGGCAACATCAAAGCCAGAGGTTTCCACGCGACCTTGATGAAACTTATCGATTATTACTTCGTCAATAACTCCAGAGGGTGCATCGGCAGCGATTTGTGAAACCGCAGCCCGAAGTTCGCGCATGTCACTTCCTAGCGCACCGACAAGGGCTGAAACTGCGCCTTGGGATGCTTTGCGCCCGAGATCTAAGAAGAGTTCTTTAATGAATGCCTCTTTATCTACCTCTTTCTTTAATGGCTCGCATGAAATTATTTCAGGTTTAACTTTTTTTATCGCATCGAGAAGCGCTTTGCCTTTGATGCCCCCTTTGTGCACAAAAATTAAAGTCAGAGTCTCATCGGGTGCTGATAAATAACGCGCTATCTCCTCGTGATTTTCTTCAGGTAAATCCTGCAAATCTCGCAGAATCAGTGCGCGTCGTTCAGAAAATAAAGAAGGTGCAAGTGCATCGGCGATATCACCGACAATTGTTTCGGCGGCAAAGAGATTTGTTATTTCACATTTTTCATCTTTTAATTGCGATGTTAACTTAGAAATTGCTCGGTCCGCCAGCGCGCCCTCTGAACCAATGATGAGGTAGAAAGCATTCATGTCGCTACCCCAATCGAAAGAGATTAAACCGGCCCTTACTTGTTCGTACCTTTAATCGATGTGCCTTCGCAGAGATGCTTATGGCTCCACTTCTATCGGTACGAACAACTTCTGCTCCGAGTCTAGTCAGCGCCTGAATCGTTTGTGGAGCGGGATGGCCATAGGCATTTTTAGCGCCAACACTAATAACGGCAACTTGAGGGTTAAGGGCCGACATCAACCCAGTATCTTGGTAACGAGATCCATGGTGGGATACCTTATAGATATCAACACGCGAAACTAAGCTCACTAATTCATGTTGGACTGGTGGCTCAAGATCCCCAGCCGCAAAAACTGTGAAATCAGGGGAGGCGATAAGGACGGCGATACTTGAGTTATTAACTGCCGAACCATCCCCTGGCATTGATGCAAATACGTGCGTGCCAGCCGCCGGCCATAAAACTCCAATGGTGAACTCAGCGACTTGGACAGAATAGCCGCGTTGCGGCATCACGATTTTCGAGCCTAACGCGAGTTTTGTTACATGCGCACTTTCCAATAAGGGTTCAGCGTTAGTGCTTACCCAAATCTCCGTGATCTTTCGGTTTTTTAAGGCACCGCTTAAGCCACCGACATGATCTGAATGAAAATGAGAGAGAACCATCAGCGGGATTTCATCAATGCCTAGCGCTTTTAAACAGCGATCTTCTAAAAGTGAATCAGGGCCAACATCTAAAATAATTGCGCGGTGGTTACCAAGGTTGATCACCATTGAATCACCTTGCCCGACATCACAGTTTGCCACTTGCCAATCCCCGGCTGGCCAACGCTGTAGCCAAGTGAGTGCGAGAATCAAAATGAGTGCGGTGATTGATATTACTTTAATATATTTTTTAAAGAGCCAGAGCGTTAATGTAAAAACGGCGACGATAAGAAAACCAATACTGCCTGTGCGTAGAGTTAGCACTGGAAACTGCGCCGCCCACGTTGCAACAGCAGCAATAAAACTAGCCGGAAATCTAATTAACCAAATCAAAATACTGCTAATCATTGGAGCAAAGGGCGAGGTTACCGCTGCAATGAAGCCCAGAATCGTAATCGGGCCAACGGCAGGGGCGGCTAATAAATTAGCCACAATACTAATTGGTGATAAATAACCAGAGAGTGCCACTAAAACAGGTGAGCAGAAAACAATTGCGGCTATCGGTGGCGCCAAAGCTTGCGCAAGTTTCTCTGGCATAAAGCGCGCAAGTTTTTCAATTACGGTTGGTGCGAATAGTAAAAGCCCGGCAGTTGCCATTACTGAAAGGGCAAACCCTGCATCACGAGCCTGCCATGGATCACCAATAACGACTGCGCCGATTGCAAAACCTAATGCTGGCAATGAATCACGGCCACGGTGCGTGCCTTGTGCGATCAACAGGACTGCAGCCATCGCAGCGGCGCGCAAAACGGATGGCGAAGGGCGCACTAAGGCGATGAAGCAAATCAAAGCGATTGCCGTTGCACTCAGACGCAGTTTTATTCGGGTGAAGAGAAATTGCATGCACCATAAGACAAAACTTGAAACTATTGCAAAGTTGGCCCCGCTCACTGCAACTAAGTGCGTTAGACCTGAGCGCTTCATCGCCGTTTTAAACTCCAACGTTTGTTTTGAGGTATCCCCCAAAACCATTCCGGGAATCAGAGCGCCTGCATTGCCATCACCAGATAAGTTGCGCAGACCATATCGAATTGAGGCCAAAGAATTGGCCCACCGAGATGGTGGGGTTAATACATGAACATCCATATCGATAAGCACAAGGGCTGCCACGCGTCCTTCTTTACTCTTAACAATGCGCGCATTGGCGCTAAAACTTTGTCCAGGCAATAATTTGAGAACACTGGGTTTTGGGGTAATTACTCGAATGGGAATGCGCATTGCAAATGAACTTTGACCCGTATGGAGATAAATAGCGCGGGCGATAAAACTGAAATTACCAGTCGTTGTCTGGTTTGGATCGGTAACAACTTGGGCCATTACTTCTACACTTTGACCATACAGTTGTGCGATCTCAGAGCTTTGCAACGAGGCTTCCCGTAATGACATCACCGTTGAGCCAAGAAGTAGTGCGCAGATAATTACACTAAATCGAAGTTTACGACTGAGTAGAGAAATCAGCGTGAGGGCAAGTGCAGCAATACTGATACGCCATGGAGCAAGCGCGCTTTGCAGCAATGCGCCGAGCCAAATTGCGGCGCCAACTGCGATTACTCGATAATCGGCTAAACGCGGATTTTGTTTTTTAACGTCGCGAATTTTGCTGCACCTATCCCGCTAACTTTTTGAAGATCTTCAATCGTTGCAAATGGACCATTCACTTTTCGGTATTCGACGATTCGCTTGGCAATTACCGGTCCTATTCCATCGAGTGAATCGAACTGCGCAACCGTTGCACGATTGATATTGATCGGGCCACTGTGAACTGCCTTTGAAACTCGTACGCCCGCGCTATTTACCAGCGTCCTATCAACATAAATCTGTTCGCCATCAGATAAAACACGGGCTAAGTTGATGGTGCTCAAATCTGCCCCGGGTGCCGAATCTCCAGCTGCTTTAATCGCATCAATGACTCGCGAATTCGCACTCAATCTATAGACTCCGGCCTTATTTACCGCGCCAGTCACATCAACTAATATTTCGGGGACGCTAATTTGCACCGCCACAATTGGCGGCGCCACAACTTCGTGAGTATTGCCACGAACCACGATTAGTGAGGAAAAGGCGATGGTGAGTACACCCAGAATAAGAAGTGCGCGTTTTTGTATCTGCGAATAGTGGAGTTCATACCACCAGTTGCTAATGCTTTCAAAGGCTTGCCGTATGTGATTCATACGCCAATAATTCTTGGCTCACAGCAACTTAGAACTAAATATGAACGCCTATGTGGATAATTACTTCCTTAGCCAGTAGTCGTTGATGTATTTTTCGCCCTCATCGCAGAAAAAAGTAACCACGTTTTCAACGCCGTACTGCTCTTTTAAGCGCTTCGCGGCAATCATGTGGGCACCAGAAGACGGGCCAACAAATAGACCGTGGACTCGGGCTAAGCGACGCATCTCATCAATTGACTCGTCGGAGCCAACATCGATGACTCCATCGAATTCGTGGTGATGGCGAGTAACTATTCCTGGAACAAAACCGTCGGCTATTCCTTCGATCAAATGCTTTGATACCTCGCCACATAAAATTGTGCAGGATTCAGATGGTTCAAGAGCTATCACTTTGCAGTTGGGATTGACTGCTTTGAAGGCTTGACCGACACCAACGATTGTTCCACCAGTACCGACTCCGCCTATTACTAAATCTGGCAGGACTGGCATTTGATCTAAAATCTCTTTGCCTAACCATTCGCGATTTTCTTGGACATTCCACTCATTATCGAACTGTTGCGGGGCAAAAAATCCTGGCATCGATCCGCGGCGGCGAGCCTCTTCGAGAGCATCATTGACATGAAAATCTCCCATGGTGTGAACTTCGGCGCCGAAAGCCTCAGAAATTGCCGTGCGTTCAGGACTCATACCATCGGGCATAATCACCAACATTTTGTAGCCTTTAACGGCGGCGACCATGCTCATTGCGTTTCCGGTATTGCCACTACTTGCTTCAACAATTGTGTCACCTGGTTTAATTAAACCTTCAGCTTCTGCCCGTTCGATCATGTATTTTGCGATACGTGCTTTAATCGATCCCGATGGATTCATAAACTCCATTTTGACCCAAATGCCTTCTATCTTGATAAGTGGTGTATTTCCAATTGCATCCAAAATAGTTTTCATATATCACCTCTCACAATGTGGAACACCAAAAATTAAGTTAGATGACGATATTAACTAACTTTGGCGCACGCGCAATGATTTTAATTGGAACTACTCCAACTAGTTCAGCGATAATTGAAGGGTGATTGAGCGCTAAATTTTCAATCTCGGCATCGGTAATGGTTGGGGCAACTTCAATACGCTCTTTAATTTTGCCATTTATTTGAATGACTGCAATAACTGAGTCGGCGACCAGGAGCTTTTTATCTACAACTGGCCAACCGGCAAGGGCAACGCTCGGAGCATGGCCCAGACGCTCCCACATCTCCTCGGCAGTAAAGGGTGCAACCAAAGACAACATAATTGCTAGCGCCTCTACCGCTTCTCGAACTGCGGGATCACTAGCACCGCAACCAGAGTCAATTGCTTTACGTGTTGCATTGACTAGCTCCATCATGCGGGCGACGGCGACGTTAAAGCGAAAAGATTCAACGGCAAAATCGGCATCATGTAAAGCTTTGTGCGTTGCTTTTCGAAGTGAGAGATCACCGTCTGCAAAATCAACACCGGGTGCAGTTTTCACATCACCTGAAAGTCGCCAGGCGCGCGCTAAAAATTTAACTGAGCCCGATGGTGAAACATCTGACCAATCGACATCATCTTCTGGAGGCCCCGCAAAAATCATTGATAAACGGATTGCATCCACGCCATGGTGTGCGAGTTCATCGGATAAGCGCACAATGTTGCCACGGCTCTTTGACATGGCCGAGCCATCCATCACGACCATGCCTTGATTCAACAGACGCGTGAAAGGCTCATTGAAATCCAGCAACTCCATATCGCTTAATACCTTGGTTAAAAAGCGGCTATACAACAGATGCAAAATCGCATGCGTTACTCCACCGACATATTGATCGACCGGCAGCCAAGTCTCAATATCCTTCTTTGAAAAAGCTTCATTGTGATTTGTTGATGATGGGTAGCGCAAGTAATACCAGGATGAATCCACAAAAGTATCCATTGTGTCGGTATCGCGCTTAGCATCGGCGCCGCACTTAGGGCATTTAACATGTACCCAATCAGTTGCCGCACCCAGTGGCGACGTGCCTTTAGGTTTTAAATCCAAACCTTCTGCGCTGGGAAGCGTTAACGGTAATTGATCAATGGGTACCGGAACTTCACCGCATACCGGGCAATGAACAATTGGAATTGGTGTGCCCCAATAACGTTGGCGCGAGACCAGCCAATCCCGCAGGCGATAGTTACGGGCAGATTTTCCAAGACCATCTTTTTCAAGTTGAGTATTTATCGTTGCAATGGCATCACTCTTATTCAGGCCATTCAAGGCGCCTGAGTTAACTAATACGCCATCGCCAGTGGTTGCAATCCCGCTGATCTGTGGATCCTCTTCACCAGTATCGACAACAACTGTGACGTTAAGTTTCATTGCACGCGCAAAATCTAAATCGCGTTGATCGTGTGCCGGCACGGCCATGATCGCACCTGTTCCGTAATCAGCTAAAACATAATCACTGGCCCAAATTGGGAGTTTCTCACCGTTCACTGGATTAACGGCATACCGATTTAAGAACACTCCAGTTTTTGGGCGATCCGTTGCCAGCCGATCGATGTCACTATCTGGTTTAATCTTTTCTAGGTAAGTTGCAAACTCATTTTCAACTCCAGAGCCAACTACAAGT
>JANLPM010000206.1:0-8990 GCA_031367265.1 Actinomycetes bacterium | reverse complement strand
ATTAACCTTCTTCGGTGCCCTCAAACCAGCTAAATCAGGAATTACCGTTTCAATTCAAATTAAGAGTTCTGGAGTGTGGAAATCCACCCGCTTCACCGGTAAAACAGTTAGCGCTGGTACGTGGAAAATAACTGCCCTTGCCACTGCCATAGATTCAAGGGTTTCATATCGAGCGATAGCTACCGCCGGCGGCAAAAAAATCTATTCTACTTCTCGATCCATAACCATTAAACAACTACCAGTCATTTCAGAGGCCGATCCTTCCCTGGTCATCGGTCAATTCGGACCAGGGGGCCGTATTCACGGCGCCGATATTAGTCGCTGGCAACACCCCAACGATCGGACGATTGATTTTGGGAAAATGTACGGAGCTGGAATTCGATTCGTGATGATTAAGGCATCAGATACTCGCGATGACGCCGACGCGCTCTCATTAAAATATTTGGCGTTAGATCACTTCGCAGCTCAAGCCGCCGGAATCTATACTGGGTTTTATCACTATGCGGTCTTGCCCGACGTTACCGATGACACGGCCGTTATCCGCGATGCGCGAGCACAAGCCCAAAAAGCTATCTGGCGGTTAGCATCTATCGGCGGCTATACCCAAAGAGATTTACCTTATGCCTTGGACTTAGAAAATAAGTGTGTTCGTATCGCCGCCTCGGGTTCATGCCAGAAATATGCCACACGAAGTGCTGTGACTCTGTGGGCAACAACATTTCTGCATGTGTTGAAGGATAAAACGGGCAAAATTCCAATGCTGTATTCGTACTCTAATTTCCTTGAAGGATCGATGGAGCGTAATTCAGAGCTTGCCCAATATCCACTGTGGTTAGCGCAGTACGCGATTGATCCTTCAGATCCACTTAATCAGCCTGGGTTAAAAATTGGCGGGTGTTATGTGCATTCGTGGACTGGCGCTAACTGTGACTCACAATGGACTATGTGGCAGTACACGTCCTGCGGGATTGCAACTAAATATGGAGTTCCCGGCACACGCGTAGATTTGAATCTATTTAGGGGTAATGCGCAGGCATTTATAGATTTGGTCCAAGGTAGTTGGACGCCCTCCTTAGTTGACCTAATGCCCAGCAATGAAGCTACGGCCTTAACAATTCTAAATCAATCCCTGAATACTAATAACACAGTCAGTTTTACCGTTGCCGTTTCACGTCCAGATTTATCTCCCGTAGTCACTGGAACTGTGAAATTGATCTTTGATGAATTGAGTGCTCCAACAGCTAAAACTGTGCAAAAGGTAATTCGAGCCACCAGTGGAGAGTGGAGCTTGGCAGTAAAGGGATTACCTGTCGGACATTACTCCGGCAAAATTCAATTCATCGATGTATCTCAAACTCATGCCATAAGTTTTCAGCCAGTTACTTTCGATGTTGTTCAAGGTCCAACACCAACCCCGACACCAACTCTGACACCTACTCCAACACCAACCCCAACTACTAAGCCAACGCCAAGACCTTCAGTTGACGGTTGCGCACATCAAATTAAGAATTAATTTTTTCTCGAGCTACTTTAACCACTTCAAGTTCAATTAATTCACGCTCAACACTAGCCTTATACTCTGCAACTGAGTTTCTGCGCTCTTTAGGTGACCAATGCAATATCGGCGAAATAATCTCAGAAATTCTCTCAGCTAAATCGACGCCGTGCCCATGGGCTTCAAAAGCGATTCGGGTTCGACGAGAAATAACGTCGTCAACGGATTGAGCGCCTTCATGGGTTGCCGCATAGGCAATCTCGGCCTTAATGTAAGGCAAATTAGTTGAAAGTTTTCCAGACAAAGCAGGGTCACCGTCAATCAGATCGAGAATTTCGTCAATCATTGAGCCATAACGGTTAAGCAGATGAATAACGGTTTCGGTGTCTAAGCCAGATTCATCTGTAATTCGTTCAACCTGTTGCACCAATCCAAAGTAGCCATCGGCGCCAATTAACGGAAGTTTCTCAGTGACTGATTCAGGCGTTAATTTACGTAACTCATTAACCGCCAGATCTATAACATCTTTACTCATAATCCGATAAGTAGTGTACTTTCCGCCAGCGATACTCACGAAGCCCGCCGCCGGGCGATCAACGGTGTGCTCACGCGAAAGCTTAGTTGTCACCGAACTCTTCTTATTGGCCACCAACGGGCGAAGACCCGCATAAGTTCCAATAATATCTTCTAGTTTGAGTTCGGGAGATAAAACTCGATTTGCTTGGTCGAGAATATACTGAACATCGCTTTGATCGGCTAAAGGTTTAGCGCGATCTCCTGTGTATGGAGTATCGGTGGTTCCAACTAACCATTTATCTCCCCAAGGAATAATAAAGAGAACCGATATGGGTGTCTTAAGTATTATTCCTGCCTCAGATTTTATCGCCGAGCCCGGCAACACTATGTGAACACCTTTACTCATAGTCACGCTGTAACCCGCTTTGAGGTCAAATTTTTCATGCAACTCATCGCTCCATATACCAGCGCACATAACCGTCACTGTTGCTTTGATTGCAATAAATTTCCCACTCACCAAATCTTTTGCATTGACTCCCACAATGGACTTTCCTTCGCGAATAAGTGTTTCGGCACTCACACGAGTTGCAATAATTGCACCATGGCGTGCTGCTGTGCGAGCCACTGCCAATGTATGCCGAGCATCATCTACTTGGGCATCGAAATATTTTATTGCACCTAAAATTAGATCCGGCCGTAGAGACGGCGCAATCTCATTGATCTGCTTTTGACTTAAGTGTTTATGCCATGGAAGTGCCCGCTGAAATCCGCGCAGGGCATCATAGAGAGCGAGTCCGGCACCAACATACGTTCTTTCTTTAAATTTTTCAGTCAGTGGAAATAGAAAACCTACCGGCTTTACTAGATGTGGACACAGAGTTGAGACTAGAAGTTCTCGCTCGCGTAAAGCTTCTCGAACTAATTTAAAGTCATACTGCTCTAAATAGCGCAGGCCACCATGTATTAATTTGCTTGAGCGGCTGGATGTCCCTGCCGCGATATCCTGAGATTCAATGAGCGCGACTTTCAATCCGCGAGATGCAGCATCTAATGCCGCCCCAACTCCATTTACTCCCCCGCCAATAACCAGCACATCGAAATTCTCATTGCCGAGTGCGGCGATCGCACTCTCTCGTTGCTCCGGGTTTAACTGGGATAAAAACATATACGTTGCATCTCCATAACGGCCTTTGTAGAGTTAAGCCTAACCGAATAGAGACGGATTTGCCTTACGTGAGATACATCGGCAGTTTGGACCAAGGCACAAGTAGCACCCGTTTCATGATCTTTGATCACGCAGGAAAAGTTGTCGGCCAACACCAAATAGAACATCGACAAATAATGCCGCAAGCCGGTTGGGTCGAACATGATGCAGGCGAAATTTGGGAGCGCACGCAAGAAGTTATTGTGGCAGCCCTAAAGCAGGCCGATATTTTGGGTTCGGATCTAGCGGCAATCGGAATCACAAACCAGCGTGAAACTACCGTTGTTTGGGATGTTTCTACCGGCCAACCGCTGTATAACGCGATCGTCTGGCAAGACACTCGCACTACGGATTTCTTACATACTTTAAGCGCACATCAAGAACAGAGTATTCGTTTTAAAACGGGCTTAACGATTGCGCCATACTTTGCAGGCAGCAAAATTAATTGGCTGTTAACACATGTGCCTGCAGCCAAAGGCGCCAATGCACGCTTCGGAACCATAGATTCATGGCTTTTGTGGAACCTATCCGGAGGTGTGCGAAGTGGCGTACATGCAACCGATGTAACAAATGCTAGTCGCACGTTATTAATGAATCTTGAAACTCTTCAATGGGATGATGAACTTCTAGACATTTTTGGCATCTCTAAAAATTCACTTCCGATTATTAAATCCTCGTCAGAGCGCTATGCACTCACCGATCCCCATGGCCCATTTGGAACCGCTATTCCCATTGCTGGCATTCTCGGGGATCAACAGGCGGCGATGGTAGGCCAGGTCTGCTTCGAGCGCGGCGAGTCTAAGACAACGTATGGAACGGGCAACTTTGCTTTACTTAATACAGGTACCGAAATAGTGAGATCCACACATGGCTTGCTCACTACCGTCTGTTTTAAATTCGGCGATGAAGCAGCACGATTTGCACTCGAAGGCTCCGTTGCCGTTACTGGATCGGCGATTCAATGGCTACGCGACCAATTAGGAATTATCACAAATGCCGCAGAAACTGAGAATTTGGCGGCTTCGGTTAGTGATACCGCTGGGGTCTATTTTGTCCCGGCATTCTCCGGCCTTTTTGCGCCTTATTGGCGAAGTGATGCGCGCGGCGCGATTGTTGGTTTAACGCGTGCGGCAACCAAGGCGCATTTAGCGCGCGCCGCCCTCGAAGCGATTTGCTATCAAACGCGAGATGTTATGGATGCGATGGTCGCCGATAGCAAAGTTCCAATGAAAGAGATGCGCGTAGACGGCGGAGTCACTGCAAACTCATTGTGCATGCAGATGCAGGCCGACATCATGGGAATTGACATATCTAAACCACTCATTGCCGAAACAACAGCGCTAGGTGCAGCTTATGCTGCAGGTTTAGCCGTGGGTTTCTGGGCTTCACCTGACGAACTTAGAAAACAATGGCAGGAATCTCGCCGTTGGAAACCTACAAGTAGCTTGAGTGCGCGCGAAGCGGGTTATTTGCAGTGGAAAAAAGCGGTAGAGCGAACCCTTAACTGGGTCAATTAGATTTTTCCAATTTCAATTATGAAGGCATTCGCCGGTGCCAGGATTGGTGCGCTGACTCCGATTTTTTCCAATGCAGAGCCAGATAGCTTAATTCCATCCATCCAAACCGGCGGCGCAATGAGCATAAACCGAGGCTTACCGGCTGGGTAAACCGCCTTAATTGAATACGTAGCGGTTTCATCAAGTCCAGGAAATTTCAAAGGCGCGGGATTAGTTGCCACAGTTGGCGTTAACTGAACATAGGCAAAGATGGCACGGGATTTATCATCGGCAATTACTCCATGTAGATATCCATGAGTATCTGGATAGTCGACACGAACCAGGTAACCACTGTGCAATAACGCGCGGTTCGACTTGTAATAATCGGCCCACGTCTTTAAATACTCTCGATCGCTTTGACTGGCTTCAGTTATATTCCACTCAATACCGGCATGGCCAAAGAGCGCAGTCACCGCGCGCATCGAAAGTTCAAGAGTTCGTCCAGTCTGATGTCCATGCGTTGGACCAATATGCGTGCCTAACATTTCCGGCGGTATAACCTGCATTGTCCAGCGCTGAATTGTCTGTCGTTCTAGAGCGTCGTTGTTATCACTTGTCCAAAAACGATCTACATAATCGATCACACCTAAATCAATTCGTGCTCCACCTGATGCACAAGATTCAATCTCAAGTCCTGGGTGTCGCTTTTTAAGTTCGGTAAATAACCGGTACACCGCTTGTGTTTGGCTATGCACTCCTGCTCGACCTAAATGGCCAGCATCGACTAAAACGCGATTGTGATCCCATTTTATGTAGGCGATTGAGTGGGCTTTCAAAATCGCAGAAGTCTGCTCGAGCACATGTGCAAATGCACCGGCATGTGCTAAATCTAAGGTTAATTGATGGCGCCAAAGTGGCGGAGTTCGATCACCTTCATGCAAAATCCAATCAGGGTGAGCGCGGTAAAGATCGGAATCCTCATTGACCATCTCCCCCTCAAACCATAATCCAAATTCAATTTTCTTTGAATTAATATATTCGATAATTGGGGTCAAGCCATGTGGCCAAACGGCAGGATCAATGACCCAATCCCCTAAGCCTGCACGATCATTTCGGCGAGAATGAAACCAGCCATCATCTAATACGACGCGCTCGATACCGATTTCCGCGGCGACATCAACGAGCTCTTTAATTGCCGCCTCATTGTGGTTGAAGTAGAGCGCTTCCCACATATTTAGCGTTAATGGGCGTGGGCGCTGTGGATGCATGGTACGCGCTCGTATATGTGAGTGGTAAGCACTGCTAATCCCATCGAGACCGGAGTTCGAATAAACGGAAACCAAAGTTGGTGCATCATAGGATTGGGCTGGTTGAAGAATAACTTCGCCAGGCAGTAATAGTTCACCTGCGCCAATAGATTGGTGGCCATCAGGACCGCGCTCGATCAGGTAGTGCGAGTTACCACTCCAAGCAATGCTGGTGGCCCACGCTGATCCAGATTGAAAAGTTGTGTGCGCAGTTAATGCGATGTTTGCGATTGAAAAACTGTGACCACTTCTTCCTTCGCGAGATTCACGCACCCATGTACCAGTTGCGATTTCTCGACGTTGTGGTTGTCGCTCATTGGACCAACGACCCGTAAAATCTAAACTCTGCTCGGCCTCGCTTGGCAGTGGAAGCCAATGAATGTATTCATTAACAATGAAATCTGTTGCGCCGATATTCTTAATAGTGGCGTTTTGAGTGAGAACACCGTAGGAATCCATTGTGAAGGCGATAATTAACTCGAGTTCAATGTGAAAATCGCGAAGCGTAACTTTGCACTGATTTTCAACATGATGAAAATCTGCTACTTCGAACTTTGTTGACCAGGCTTTTCCACTCCGATGTCCGCTTAAAGTCGGTCGTCCCAGGAAGCCTCGCGCACTTTCACGCATGATTCCGGGGTTTTGTGGCCGATCCCAGGAGCTGTGCCCAATTGATTCTTGCAAGGCAAGCGTAATTTCGGTGAAATCTCCAACCAATGGCCCGCCCCAATGACTAATCACAAGTGCGCCATCTACCACCTCTAACAGCAATGAACTGCGCTGCGAGCTAAGGAGTGCAGATTGTTTAGTCACACAGGTAGAGTAACGACACTATGGCACAGAGTAAAAATTTATCGGCGGGCATTATTCGCACTAACCGTAAGATGGCCGATGGTCGCACGATTCGCTATTACGACACGGCAAATCAATCGCGTAATGCCATTGATCGCCGACCCATCGAAGAGCAACCAGCAATCGGTGAACTCAGACTTGATCCCCTTGTCAATGAATGGGTGGCGATGGCTGCGCACCGCCAGGGGCGCATATTTTTACCCCCTAAAGAACTCTGTCCACTCTGTCCCACAACTGACGAACTCCTAACTGAAATTCCTGATGCAGATTTCGAAGTAGTTGTTTTTGATAATCGCTCTCCGTCACTTCGGCCTCCAGTTGGAGATTGGGCGCTACCTGATCAACTAGGACCAGATACTGACCTTGGAAGCGCCGCCGGCAAGTGTGAAGTCATATGTTTTACTGCCGAACACGGAAAGTCCTTGAAAGATTTAACTCCTGCACGAGTGCGAACACTACTTGAGGCTTGGATAGATCGCACAGAAGAGCTATCCCTTGAACCATTTATTGAACATATCGCGCCCTTTGAAAATCGTGGGGAAGAAGTGGGCGTAACGCTTTCACACCCACATGGTCAGATTTATGCTTATTCTTATCTTCCACCTCGAGTTGAAAAAATGTTAACTGCGGCCAACCAGTATAAAAATTCAACGGGCAAGATTTTATTTGATGAGGTTGTTGCTCGCGAAATTCGCGATGATGAACGCATTATTGCCCGAAATGATCGCTGGATTGCATACGTACCTTATGCATCCCGTTACCCTTTTGAAATTCACGTTACCCCATTACATCCCATTCCTGATTTAACGGAGTTAACCCAAGCCGATCGCGAAGCATTTCCAGCAATTGCCCTCGAAGTATTGAATCGACTTGACGGCGTCTTTGGTATTGAAATGGCTTACATTGCGGCATGGCATCAAGCACCAGTGCGCAAAGGGCGTGACGTACTTCGTCTGCATTGGCAGATAACCAGCGTTCGGCGTGCGCCTGGAAAATTAAAGTATTTAGCCGGCTCGGAATCTGCGATGGGCGCATTCATCATGGATATGCGTCCTGAGCAATCCGCGACCATGCTCCGCGAAGTGAAACTTTAAAGGTGCGAGTACTTATTACTGGCGGCGCGGGTTACATTGGGGCTAGCGCCGTAGAAATTATGCTTGGCCAAGGCTTTGACATTACCGTTTTGGATGATTGCAGCACCGGACATGCCGATTCAGTGCCCGAAAGCGTCCGTTTTGTGCGCGGTTCACTTTTAAATCCCAAAGAAATAGCTGATGCACTTATGGATGTTGATGCCGTTATTCATTTCGCTGGAAAATCCCTGGTCGGTGAATCAGTTGAAAAACCTGATTTGTACCATAACGTAAATGTAAATGGTTCGCGAAATCTACTCGACCAAATGCACATTGCAGGCATTAAAAAGTTAGTTTTCTCATCATCGGCGGCCACATATGGCGAACCTGTGACTATTCCAATTCAAGAGAATGCGCCGACCGCGCCGACCAATCCTTATGGTGAAACGAAGTTAGCGGTCGACAAGATGCTCGGAGTGGAATCACACTCCCGAGGAATCTCGGCGGTCTCGCTGCGGTATTTCAATGTGGCAGGTGCTCTCAATTGCGATCGCGGATGGCTAACTGAACGACATGATCCTGAGACTCACCTCATTCCAAATGTATTGCGAAGTAGTGCGAGTAGTCCGCTGAAAATTTTTGGGAGCGACTGGCCAACTCCTGATGGCACGTGCATCCGTGATTACGTCCATGTCATCGATCTCATTGAAGCGCATATCAAAGCTCTCGGTTCACTCACTCCTGGGATGCATGAAATCTATAATTTAGGAAGTGGGGATGGTTATTCAGTCCGTCAAGTGGTTGCAGCCGCTTCGAATGCTATTGGCTACTCCATTCCAACAGTCGCTTCGCCTCGACGCGCAGGAGATCCTGCGGTTCTCATTGCAGATATTGAAAAAGCAAAAGTTCGGCTCGACTGGAAACCAACGCGAGGAATTGAGGCGATGGTTGCCGACACGTTAGCCTCATTTAATTAGCGAAGACATGCTCACCATTGATAGAAAATTTGTCGAGGCATTTGGCCGCAGCCCAGAAATTATCGCCGCA
>JANLPM010000205.1:0-3679 GCA_031367265.1 Actinomycetes bacterium | reverse complement strand
CTATCTTGCATCACCGGGGGCTAACGTCCCACGAAATATTGCCAGAGTTAAATGGCTCGGCAGGTTAATGATTTATCTCAATTCAACCCAAGGGCGTCAAGCAGGGCTCGGGTTTTTAGTCGGTGCCAACGTGTTGTTACTAATCAGATTCCTTTTTAAGAAGAAAGTACTAGAGACTTCAAAAACGGAAGACATATATCGAGAGTTGTACTTAGAGGAAATGCTCAAAGTACAAGAAAAGCAGGAGCTGCTCAATCAAATGAGCATGAAAGGTTACTTAGTCACCGATGACTTCGTAAGCAGAACAAAGTAAAACCCCTATGAATGGAGAAATTAAAATGATAAAAAGCCTATTTGCGACATCAGCAAAAAGCGCCGGTTCGATCGGACTAAAAATAGTAATCATTAGCGCTGCAACTCTTGGAGGCGCAGCCCTCGTTAGCTCCTCAGTCTTTGCCGCATTAACGGCAACTGCCACAAATACTTCACAATCTGTTCAAACTGGAACGTTGAAACTCACCCAGGCATCTGCTGCAAGTCCATATGCAGGTGGAATTACGACTGCAATTTCGGCAATGGCCCCGGGTGATACCGTCAATCGCTACATCAATTTAACAAATGGCGGAACTCTTGATGCTGGATCTACTATGACACTTGGACTTGTTGACTCGGGTAGCGCAAGTGCTTTGACAACTAATGCGCTCGCAGGTTTACAAGTAGTAGTAACTGCATGCAGTGGCCCTTGGAATACCGTAACTCCGGGAGTATGTACCGGTACAACCACCGCAATGCTAACTACCAGGTCGGCCAATGCCATCACGTTAGCGGCGCAAACCTTAACGTTGCCAGCTGGATTAACTACTGCTGGAGGTTTGGCGTATCTTCAAATTTCGCTTTCTCTTCCTGCCGGTAGTGAAGTAACCACTAATGGAACTCTTCCAACCGGCACAGTTCAAGGCTTAACTTCGAGCCTTGTCTGGACCTTTACTGAAGCCTTACGTACTAACACAACAACTAATAGCTAATAACTAATACATAGGGGTTAAGAGAGGGGTACAGGTTGAACGTTATGAAAATCAAACGCTCAACCCTTATCGCAGTAGTTGTGGGTGCCATCACCTTGGCACCCACACTACTGGTCTCGGCAAAAGCAGCCCTTGATGCGCACGTTAGTAATGCGACCGCTCAATCGGTAGGAAGTGGAACTTTTAAAATCTATCCCAGCGCAACGGCCGGTGGCGCGGCAACTGGCGCAATAACACTTATAAATTCAAACGCCGCCCAATTTGCCTTCATAAAGAACTCCGGGACTATCGATACTGCAAAATTTACAAATACCGTTACGTGGTCATCGGCTAAAACCACAACACTGAAACGCTGTCCGCTCAATACCACTTTTACCTCCGCGGCTTTGTGCTCCGATGGATCAACACCTGTAACAATTGCAACTGGAACTGCAAATGCCGCCGCCCTGATAGTTACTTTCGCGATTCCAGCTGGATCTTATTTGCCGGTTTCAGTTACCCCCAACAGTGGCACAGTTACCCCAACGATCAGCACCTCTGTTTCATCGATACAAATTAGAACAGCAACGGTTACAAACTCCTAATTTAATATTGCACGAGCAGCAATTCGTAATGCTCTACCAGAGTTGGAGAGTTGATATGGTGGCTTTAGGTTTTCGAGTTCGCGGGCTCGCTCAAGGTGAGCATCTTCTCACCGTTTTCATAGCAAAATGTAATGTAAATCCCAGCCATTAGAGGATACTTAAATTATGAATAAAAACATTACTAAGCCAATCGCGCTAATCGCTGCTGCTCTGATTTTACTAGGCGGCGTGGCTCTGGCCTCGACCTCTAAAGGATCAACGTCAGCCCGTTACATAACTGTCTCAGCCGATGGCACCGTCAAAACCACTCCTGATGCAGTGCGTCTTAATGCAACGATTTCTCTTGTTGTTGGGACGAGCAAGCAAGCACTGGCTGCAACTTCAACTTCTGCGACGGCCATTCGTGCGGCTCTTGTTGCAAATGGCGTTGCCACCAAAGATATTGCCACTCAGAACATCACTGTTTATCCGGAATACAGTTACAGCCAGAATAAGCGGCCAGTAATAATTGGATATCGCGGGAGTCAAAGTTTCGACGTCGTCATCCATAATGCGAAAAACGCTGGCGCGGTCGTTGATGCAGTCGTTGCCGCAGGTGGAAATAATTTACAGGTTAATAACGTAGCGCCATTTGTCTTCGACTCCACCAATGCTATGTCAAGTGCGCGCACAGGTGCAGTCAAAAAAGCAAAGGCTGAGGCAGCTTCTTACGCCTCATTGCTGGATATGAAACTTGGAAAAGTGAATTACCTAATCGAAAATTCAGCCCCTACGAATTACCCGCAGCCAATGTTTAGCTCGGCTACGGCCGCAGGGGTGCGCGATACCAAAGTAGATCTCGGTCAGCAAGATGTCACCGTATCGATCACAATCCAGTGGGCCCTGCGCTAGGCACAATTCGCGCGATCCACCATTATTCTGCATCACTTTCACTGCCTCGAATTAAATTATCGTGGCCGAAATAACAAATTGATAAATTAAACGATATTCGTCGAAGTCCTTACCCGCCAAGACATCCCGATCGAGTTCACTAATACCCATGCAATTGTGACTATGGCAGCTGCTGCAGGAACTCCGCCAATAGTAGCCACCAAGGAAATCAGGACTTCTATACTTGAAACTATGGTCATCCATAGTGGAAGTTTTTTGCGCCACCCCAACAATGCAATGAGCCCAGCAAATGCCGCCAACCCAATCATTAGAGAGGTACCAAGATTTTCCGCAATCATTGCAACCGTGCGTACAGATATATCTGGGAATTTCTCGTGTGCCCCATATGAAGTCACAATCGAGAACCCGAATCCAATGGTCAACGCGGACGCCGTAATTAGCGCGCAACCTTGAGCAACTTTCGCACCAAAAGGAAAATGTACAGATAGGAAACGACCGAGCCAAAAGATATGGGCGACAAGTAAGCCGATGAGAAGAATTCCCACTCCCGATGCGATAGAGATAGAGAGGTATCGATCGGCAATATGACTTGCGAAATCGGAATCTGACGCACTCTTGTTTTCAAAGTCGACAACAGATAAATGAAGTAAAGGCAACGCTGCTACTCCGAATGCGATGCCTGCCACCGGGCCAATTCGATTCTCTTTCATGCTCTCCCCATTCAACCGCTCTACACGGATGAGAACGGTTCAGGCACTGTAACAGAGCCACACGAGTAGTCCATGGAATTCATCGAGTATTTCAATATCCATTGACTCTGATGCGACTAAGGAAACGCCTTTATCCAAGGGTTTTTATCTTAGGTTTTAGCACGCCAATAAGCACGCCGCTCAAAATAAAGAGAGAGGCAATGAAAATATTCGCCGTAATGGGCTCCCCTAGAAGCGCTAGACCTCCGAAAGTAGCCAAGGGAGCAGGTGCCAATTGAACTATGCCGGATTGTGATCGAGTCAGCGATGGCAAAACGGTGTACCAGATGGCGTAACCAACTCCAGATGTAAGGCCACCGGAAAGAATCGCTAATGCAAGACCGTTGGCATCGGCATGTATTGTCCCTTGCTGCAGAAGTAGCATGGATAGCCAGAAGGTTAGCGCCATAGGTACAGAACGAAGAAAGTT
>JANLPM010000160.1:0-2327 GCA_031367265.1 Actinomycetes bacterium | reverse complement strand
CAACAATGCTTGTTGCCACAACACTGCGTGCAAATGCAACACCATTTACATCAGTGATTTCTCCACGTGGTGCCGGAAGAACTCGAGTATTTTTCATCTCACTAACGGCGCGCAGCCGGTAATCTCCTGCCTGTACTGCCTGGACTTGAACCAGACGAATCCCAAATAGAAACATTACGAGTGCAATAGCAAGGACTAAATATCGAATTCGATTATGAGCAATGGCAAAATTACCCATTTTTTGCAATTTCAATTGAATTTACCGGTTTATCAATATATAAAAAGGTCGGTGTCTCAGATGGCTTCATCCCCAAGGCAGTTGCGGCTTGTGCGAGAGATTCGGGCGAAGATTGAAGTTCAATTTGACGTGAGATTGCTTCACGCTGATCGCTAATTGACTTGGCTTGAAGTTTTAGGTGGGATAGCGCAAAAGCATCCTGAGCCAACAACGTATTTACAAAGAGAAGAGTTAGTAGTCCACCAATTCCCATGAGTGAGACGAAAGTTGCAAAAAATTTGCGATCAGCTTGCTTGCCATCTGAAATATCCGGGACAAGTTTGAGCGCAACTTGGGAAGTTTTTTGGGAAAGGATTTCTCTTGAGCGCGTAATTGCGGGTGCCAATATCGTCATCGCCATTATGCCGCCACTCTTTCAATTGCTCGAAGTCGAACTGAAGCCGACCGTGAGTTTTCATTAATCTCTTGCTCGCTCGCGCTTTCGCTTCCACGAAGGACTAATGAAAATTTGGCAGCTAACTCTGGAAGTTCAAAGGGAAGCTCTCTAGGCGTTCCAGAAGTAGTCATTGCGACAAAAAGCTCTTTAACAATGCGATCCTCAAGGGATTGAAATGACATGACGACCAGGCGCCCTCCTATTTTTAAAAGTTCCAGTGTGGCGGGCAGCGCACGATGAATTGACCCCAGTTCGTCATTAGTTTCAATCCGAAGCGCCTGAAAGGTACGTTTAGCTGGGTTTCCGCCCGTGCGCCGAGTTGCTGCGGGAATTGCATTCTTTACTAATTCAGCTAACTCAGAAGTGGAGTTAAGTGGGGCGATAGCACGTGCCTTAATAATAGATTCGACGACACGTGTAGCAAATTTTTCTTCACCAAAATTACGCAATATACGCACTAACTGACTTGGCTCATAAGTATTAACAATTTCCGCCGCAGTCAAAGATTGGGTTCGGTCCATTCGCATATCCAATGGAGCATCATGTGAATAAGAAAAGCCGCGATTTCTTTCATCTAATTGCATTGATGAAACTCCAAGATCAAAGAGAGCTCCAGCTATCTGCGTGTACCCGAATGAATTTACGATCTCATTGACGGTATCAAAGGTCGCATGTGCTAAATGAACTCTGTTGGCAAATGGCGCAAGCCTTTGGGTTGCGCGTTCGAGCGCATCAGAATCTCGATCGATTCCGATTACGTGCAATGTTGGGAATTGTTCTAACAAAGCTTCGGCATGTCCCCCTAAGCCAAGTGTTGCATCCACAATCACCGGAAGTTCAGTTGAATTAATGGAAGGGGAAAGCAAATCAATACATCGATTTCGCAGTACAGATATATGTGCGCTTTGCTGATTCATAACTCCCCCTAATCTCACTAGTAACATTGAATTTGCTTTTCTAGTTACACTGAACTTGCTGTTAATCTGAAATATAATTCTGATTTCAATTTCTCATCTCTGGTCACCGCCGGCCGACGGATCTATTTAGTATCGGCGCCGGGGAAGGGGAGCCGATACGTTCGAAAGGTCGGCGGTGGCCACAAATGAGAACGAATTAGAACAGTCCCGGAAAGACCTCCTCTGATACATCTGCAAAACTCTTTTCGCGATCAGTTAAATATGTAATCCAAGAAATTGAGTCCCAAATTTCAACGCGAGTATTTGCGCCAATAACCACGCAGTCTTTTTCAAGAGCTGCATAAGTTCTTAGGTTTTGCGGAATAGTTATCCGTCCCTGTCGATCAGGTATCTCATCGTGAGCGCCGGCAAACATCACACGGCTGTAATCACGTGCAGCTTTTGCAGTTACAGGAGCTTGTTTTAACGTCTGAGTAATAACTTCAAATTCACTGGATGGAAAAACATACAGGCAACGCTCTTGCCCCTTGGTAATGACTAAACCAGAAGCCAACTCCTCACGAAATTTTGCCGGAAGAATGAGTCGGCCTTTTTCATCCAGACGCGGTTCGTGGGTACCAAGAAACACTTCTCGCGCTCCCTTCCCCAGGTTCGCTCACCGCATTCATTCTCGGCTTAATTCTCCACTTTACTCCCTTTCTCTCCTTTTTACACCACTTTTTACCATTTATTTCTA
>JANLPM010000127.1:0-6130 GCA_031367265.1 Actinomycetes bacterium | reverse complement strand
GAGTCCCTCTTGGAAATTTCAGCGCTAGGTATTTCGAAAGGGCAAACCCTTGCTAAAGTTGCTGCGCGTTTGAAAATTGATGCAGCGGATTGCATCTCATTTGGTGACAATCCAAATGATTTTTCTATGCTGGAATGGTGTGGACGATCGTATGCGATGGCCGATGGCCACCCTGATGGAATTAAATTTGCAACTAACATTGCGCAATCTCACGACCAGGATGGCGTTGCGATTATTATTGAAGAGTTGTTAGAGCTTTCAGCCTAAATATTCGCCGATTTTTCGCTAGCGGCCGTATCAGGTAACCTCTCCCACGGAGGGCTCGCATAGCGGCCGAGTGCACCGGTCTTGAAAACCGGCAAACGAAAGTTTCGTGGGTTCAAATCCCACGCCCTCCGCCATTTTTCTCTTCCCTATTGTGTCGCGCCTCATAAGCTTTCAGCGTGGGTATTCCTAGCCGTTTTTTGCCGGCAAGAGGACACTATCCCCTAGTGATTTACTCACAAAATATAAAGGCACACGCATGAAACCGGAGGGAATTTCAATGTCAGGTGTTTTTTCGCCAACTCGAGCAAAGATTAATGCGCGCACACTGCGCACGGATAAATGGTGGCTACAACCCGCGATAACTTTCGGAGTTCTCTTCTCATTCGTAATTTATGCAACACTTCGCGCCTTTGAAAATAGGTATTATTTTTCAGAGCCTCTCATTTCACCTTTTTACTCACCCTGTCTTTCAACTTCTTGCGAACCCGGAACCGCGCTCTCTTTTTTTGGCCAGCCCTTTAATAACAAGTATTTTGGTATAGGAATCTCGCCAGCTTTATTTATCTTAATTTTTCCATTGGGCTTTCGTATGACCTGTTATTACTACCGAAAAGCATATTACCGAGCCTTTTGGTTATCACCGCCGGCTTGTGCAGTAGCTGAACCACATACAAAATATAGCGGCGAAACTCGTGCACCTCTTATTTTGCAAAATAGCCATCGTTGGTTTTTCTACGCGGGTCTAATATTCAATGTCATTTTGACGTGGGATACTATTTTATCATTTAGAAATGAAGATAAGCAGTGGGGTCACATGAGCATTGGGACACTTGTGTTTCTATTTTCTACCACCATGTTGTGGTTTTATTCTCTCTCATGTCACACCTGTCGCCACACCCTGGGCGGGCGATTAAAACACTTCTCGAAGCATCCATTGCGCTATAAGGCGTGGACAATAGTTTCAGTTCTTAATCACAAGCACCCAACGTTTGCGTGGATCTCACTCTTTGGAGTTGCCAGTGCCGATATTTATGTCCGTGCGGTTGCATCTGGTGCAATCCCTAACCTCTATTTCTTCTAAGGAAACCGACATGAATGAGTTGGAACGCCACTCTTACGACGTGTTAGTAATTGGTGCTGGTGGCGCGGGCCTGCGCGCCGCCGTTGAAGCACGCGAATCTGGATTACGAGTTGCAATTATCTGCAAATCTCTATTTGGCAAAGCCCACACCGTTATGGCCGAGGGTGGAGCAGCGGCATCAATGGGCAATGTCAATGAAAATGATAATTGGATGGTTCACTTCCGCGACACTATGCGGGGGGGCAAATTCCTCAATCATTTCCGCATGGCTGAGCTGCATGCCAAAGAGGCCCCAGATCGTATTTGGGAGTTGGAAACTTGGGGTGCGCTCTTTGATCGCACTAAAGAGGGAAAGATTTCACAGCGTAACTTTGGCGGACATGAGTACCCGCGTCTTGCACATGTTGGCGATCGCACAGGTCTCGAACTCATTCGAACGATGCAACAAAAGATTGTGCAACTGCAACAAAAAGATGGAGAGCAATATCTGTCAATGGAAAGTAACATTAAAGTTTTCGCTGAATTAACTATTACCGACATCCTTAAAGAGGACGGTAAAATTTCAGGGGCTTATGGTTACTGGCGCGAAACTGGCGCCGAAGTCTTATTTGAAGCACCGAGCGTTATTATTGCTACTGGTGGAGTCGGTAAAACATTTAAAATAACCTCAAACTCATGGGAAGGCACAGGAGACGGCCACGCACTTGCGCTCAAAGCTGGAGCAAATTTAGTTGATATGGAGTTCCTGCAATTTCATCCCACAGGAATGGTTTGGCCACCATCGGTACGAGGAATATTAGTTACTGAATCCGTACGTGGCGAAGGTGGTGTGCTAACTAACGCAACGGGTGAACGCTTTATGTTTAAATATATTCCAGATGTATTTAAAAATATTTATGCCGACAATGAAGCTGAGGCCGATCGATGGTATAGCGATCAAGATAATAATCGCCGTCCTCCAGAATTATTGCCACGCGATGAAGTGGCACGCGCAATAAACAGCGAAGTTAAGGCCGGCAGAGGTACTGAACATGGTGGCGTTTTCCTCGATGTTTCAAAGCGGTTATCGGCTGAAGTAATTAAGAAACGCCTACCATCAATGTGGCACCAATTCTTTGAACTTGCGGGCGTCGACATTACTAAGGAGCCAATGGAAGTTGGCCCAACCTGTCATTATGTAATGGGCGGTGTGGAAGTCGATCCAGATACCGCGGCAGCTATCGGCGTTCCCGGACTATTTGCCGCGGGAGAAGTTGCCGGTGGAATGCACGGGTCAAATCGCCTAGGTGGAAACTCCCTAACAGATCTCTTAGTCTTTGGACGCCGTGCTGGAATTGGTGCGGCCGAATACTGCAAGAGCAATGGAAAAAAACCAGTGAGCGAGGCTGCAATTGCCGCCGCGGCAATCAAAATCCAAGCACCCTTTGATCGCTCTGGTGGAGAAAATTCATATGCCTTACATTCCGAACTCCAAGAAATAGCACATAACTTAGTTGGAATTATTCGCACTGAAATTGAATTAAAAGATGCGATTATAAAAATTGCAGAAATTAGAAAACGAAGCGCACGTGTTTCAGTCAGCGGCGGACGAAAATTCAATCCAGGTTTTCATCTTTCTTTTGATTTAGACAATATGTTGTTGGTTGCTGAATCAACGGCTAAATCGGCCTTGCTGCGCCAAGAATCTCGCGGAGGGCACACTCGCGATGATTTCCCGGGAATGAATAATAAGTGGCGTCAAATAAATCACATCTCTTCATTTGATGGCACACAAGTAAACATTCGTGAACAGGCATTGCCTGTACTTCCGAAAGAACTTTTCGACCTGTTTGATATTCATGAATTAGAGAAGTACATGACCCCAGAGGAAATTGCGAAAGGCGGCTCTAACTAATGTCACGCATGATTAAACTTCGGATTTGGCGTGGGGACTCGACCGATGGCGCGCTGCAGGATGTTCATGTTGAGGCAAATGAGGGTGAAGTAGTCCTAGATGTTATTCACCGCGTTCAAGCGACTCAAATAGGTGACTTAGCTGTTCGATGGAACTGTAAGGCGGGTAAATGTGGTTCGTGTTCGATGGAGATCAATGGAAAACCAAAACTTGCTTGCATGACTCAAGTCGCCTCATATGATGAAGAGGAGACAATTACTGTTACTCCACTACGCGCATTTCCAATCATTAAAGATTTAGTTACGGACGTATCATTTAATTACCGGAAGGCGATGGAAATCCCAGCTTACGAACATCCCCATGATTTAGCGCCAGGGGATGCTCGTATGGAGCAGATAGATGTGGAACGCAGCCAAGAGTTTCGTAAATGTATTGAGTGCTTTCTATGTCAAGACACCTGCCACGTCATTCGCGACCACGAAGAGAATAAAAAATCCTTTGCCGGTCCGCGATTCTTCATCCGCATCGCAGAGTTAGATATGCATCCTTTGGACATGCTAAAGAATCGCAAGAAAACAGCACAGGAGATTCATGGGCTCGGAATGTGCAATATCACCAAGTGCTGTACTGAGGTATGCCCAGAGCACATTCGAATCACCGATAACGCCATTATTCCCATGAAAGAGCGGGTGGTGGATATTAAGTATGACCCCGCCCGTTGGTTAGGCTCGAAAATTCGAAAGCGTGACGGTATCGTTTAGCGCATGAAACTACTACTTCGCTGGGCCGCATTGGCTGTTGCATTTTGGATCGCTACAGCGCTTATTCCAGGCATACATGTAAAAGGTGGATTTACAACCTACTTATGGGTTGCACTTCTATTTGGTCTACTCAATGCCACACTGGGCTCGTTACTTAAACTTTTAACACTACCTGCAGTGATTTTAACGCTCGGCCTCTTCTTAGTAGTCATTAACGCCGCGATTTTGATGTTGGTCGCGCGCTGGAGTGACAAACTAGATGTCACAAATTTTTGGTCGGCAGTCTTAGCCGCGTTAGTAATTAGTGTGGTGACGCGTCTTGTAACTCGCGTAACCAAGAAAGCAAACCCGTTCTAAGGTCACTGTTTTTAGTTTCACTCGGCGGTGTATGTGGCTCACTCGTTCGCGCCTGGTTGGGTTATGCATTAGTTGATGAACGCAATGCAACGCTTACCGCCAATTTAATTGGCGTAGCGCTTGCCACTTTCCTTCTCGTCTTAATGGAGCGTCGCGGATCACCAAATCTTCGACACTTCTTATTGCCCGGCTTTTGTGCTGGCCTGACTACTTTCTCGGCCGTCGCGGGATTAACTCTTGTTCCCAGGCAAGGCGGCCAACTCTTTCTCATTCACAACGTGATGTTTTCATTACTAATAATTGTCGTTGTCTTGCCGATATCACGACGGTTAATCTCGCTACGCTCATGAGGACGCTGCTAATAATCTGTGGGGCAGCCATCGGTGCTCCAGCTCGTTTTGCGATTGATCAATACATACGAAAGTTTTCTACTAAACCATACGGGATTTTTGCGGTAAATATTATTGGCTCATTTGTTCTTGGATTAACTATGAAGAGCTCGCTGAATATACATGCCTTCTTTGCTCTAGGATTTGCCGGAGCCTTTACAACATGGTCAACTTTTATGCTCGACTTTTTTTTAAAGTACGAACTGCGCCGCTATAGAGAGGCCGCGTTAAACTTGACGCTCTCTTTAGCTTTTGGATTACTTGCCGCCTGGTGCGGAATTCAATTAGCGCAGTGAAGCCATCCACGCTTCGATGTGATCGGGGTGGCGTGGAATGTTTTCGCTCAAATTAAAGTAACCAGTTTCAGTCACGACTACATCATCTTCAATACGAATTCCGATTCCGCGATATTGCGGTGCAAATAACTCATCATCAGGCTGGATATATAGACCGGGTTCGACCGTTAACACCATTCCAACTTCTAACACAGCTTCGGTGTATTGATCCTTACGCGCCTGCGCGCAATCATGCACATCTAATCCCAGCATGTGACTTACACCGTGCAAAGTCCAACGCTTATGTAAGCCCATTTCTGGTTGCATAGATTCTTCGGCGCTGATATTTAAAATACCCATGTCTACTAATCCTTGAGCTAATACGGCCTGACAGGCGGCGTTAATTTCGAGGAAGTTAACTCCCGGACGGATTGCGGCAAAACCCGCTTTTTGCGCTTCATAGACCAACATGTACAAAGAGCGCTGCGCAGGTGAGAATTTTCCGCTAATTGGAAATGTGCGGGTGATATCTGCGGTGTAGTACGAATCTAATTCAACTCCAGCATCGAGCAAGAGCAGATCGCCCTTTTTAACTTCTCCATCATTGCGTGTCCAATGTAAAACGCAGGCATGAGAACCTGCCGCAGAAATTGTGTTATAGCCAAGCTCATTACCCTCAATGCGCGCGCGCCCAAAAAAAGCGGCTTCAACGACGCGTTCACCCCGGGGAGTTGTAACTGCGGCAGGTAGCGCACGCATAACATCGTTAAATCCGCGATGCGTAACATCGACAGCTTTCTGCATTTCTTGGATTTCATATTCATCTTTAATCAAGCGGGCGACGGATACGAAGTTTTCTAACTCTGCACCTCGCAGATTCTTTTTGACAACTGAATCAACTAAGGAATCCAAACCAGTGAGTGCAACACAGGCGGTTCCATCCTTTAGTAAGGATTTTAAATCTTCCACTTTGCGAACTTCGATTCCGAAACGAGCTGATGCCTCCTCTGTTGTATATCGGCGTCCTACCCAGAGTTCGCCGTATTTACGATCGTTATGGAAGGCGCTGGTATCGCGGGTGGAGCGAGGTTGGATGTACAAAATTG
>JANLPM010000125.1:0-1972 GCA_031367265.1 Actinomycetes bacterium | reverse complement strand
TGTAAGGCAGAATTAGCTTATGGCCACGCTCGATCCTGCAATCCACGCGCTCTTTAAGGATCCTTCGGCGCTCATTCCTGCAATAGTCCAAGATTTTACCAGCGGAGAAGTTTTAATGCTTGCTTACATGAATGCTCAATCTCTGGAAGCAACGCAGTCTGACGGTAAGGCGGTTTTTTGGAGTAGAAGTAGAAATGAGCTCTGGTTAAAAGGGGCTACCTCGGGACATTTTCAAACTGTCCACTCAATTACATTTGACTGTGATGGGGATGCTCTCTTAATTAAAGTTACTCAAACTGGGTTAGCGTGCCATACCGGAAAATCAACATGTTTTCATAATCCGGTTCCAATGAGTGAACCATGAATTTAGATGAGTTTCGCGAATACGCAAAGGTTTCAAATGTAATTCCAGTTTCTCGTCGCTTGTTAGCCGATGGTGAGACCCCGATAGGTATTTACCGAAAATTAGCAAAAAGTGCACCTAACACTTTTCTTTTAGAGTCAGCTGAACATGGAGGAGCTTGGTCGCGTTACTCATTTATCGGTGTTCGAAGTGAGGCGGTATTAAGCGAAGCTAACGGCCTGGCTTACTGGCAAGGCCAACCACCGGTCGGTGCGCCTAGTGGAATAGACCCACTTGTTGCCCTTGCCTTGTCCGTTGCCCACCTGAAATCTCCAAAAATTGCGGGCTTACCGCCACTTACTGGTGGGCTCGTCGGTTTCATGGGTTATGACGTGGTTCGACGGTTGGAAAAACTTCCACACTTGGCGGTGAAAGACTTGCCGCTTCCCGAACTAAGTTTTATGTTGACAAGTGATTTAGCAGTCTTTGATCATAGCAACGGAACAATAATTCTCATTGCCAATGCAGTGAATTGGGATGGAAGTAACGAGCGCATTGATGAGTCATTTATATCCTGTAATGAACGCTTAGATCGTATGCAGATTGATCTCTCCACCTCTTTGCCCGTCGATATTGCAATGATTGATAGTCATGCATCACCAACTTTTAATTCAAATATTTCGCCTGACGATTTTAAATCCAAAATTCTTTTGGCCAAAGAGGAAATCTTGGCAGGTGAGGCCTTTCAAATAGTTCTCTCACAACGGTTTTCAATATCTTGTACTGCCGATGCTTTAGATGTCTATCGAATGCTACGTTTGAATAACCCAAGTCCTTATATGTATCTCTTTCGCTTTAGTGATGGCATTGAGATTGTTGGGTCAAGTCCAGAGGCCTTAGTCAAAGTAAATGGGCGCGATGTGATGATTCATCCCATCGCAGGCACTCGCAATCGCTCTTCATCACTTGAGGAAGATCATCGACTGGGTGAAGAGTTACTGGCCGATCCAAAGGAGCGGGCAGAGCATTTGATGTTGGTTGATTTGGGTAGAAATGATTTGGGTCGAGTATGTCGGCCTGGATCGGTAGAGGTGATAGATTTTATGAATATTGAACGCTTCTCACATGTAATGCATATCGTTTCCACGGTTACCGGCGTTTTAGACACACAGTACTCAGCAGTTGATGCGCTGGTATCCCTATTTCCTGCCGGCACATTATCGGGCGCACCTAAACCTCGAGCGATGGAAATCATTGAAACTCTGGAGCCCACTCGGCGTGGGCTCTATGGCGGAGTAGTTGGCTATCTAGATTTCACTGGAAATATCGACACGTGCATCGCTATCCGTACCGCTTTAATTTTCGATGGAACGGCTTACGTTCAAGCCGGAGCTGGGGTAGTTGCAGATTCTGATCCTGATTCGGAAAATAGAGAGTGCTATAACAAAGCCGCAGCAGTTTTAGTAGCAATCGATGCCGCCAATAGATTGCGTAAACCTTGAGTGCCAAATAACTTAGCGATTTTCCTTAGTGCAGTTGTGATCTTTACCCTTGTATTAATAGTCGGGCGAAAACTTCGCATGTCGTCGCGCTATGAGCGTTCACCGCAGGTTCTCAACTCGTGGAGCG
>JANLPM010000116.1:0-7291 GCA_031367265.1 Actinomycetes bacterium | reverse complement strand
CCCGGGGCTACTTTATCAGATTTCCTTTCGGAGACCGCTGTGCGAAAATATGCGCGTGCGGATTTAATAACATGCTTATCAATGAGAATTTTTGCAATCTCCGAACCCGTTGCACCTGCGGGAATTTCAATCGTAACTTCCGCATCCGTTAATACCAGCGTACGGGATGGAAAATCAGGTGGGAGTGAAGTTCGCTTTCTTATTTCATAGAACCCTAAACCAAAAAGCAGAGCAAGTATGAGCACTACTATCAAGCTCCGGAACTTCATACACGGCTCTTTTACAGGGCCAGGCCAAACTCTAAAATCGCGACGGCAGCGGCTTGATCTATATGAGTTTTAGCGGCCTTTGCACGCAAACCCGCCTCCTTCAATTTTCTGGCGGCACTCACTGTGGTTAAGCGTTCATCGATCCAGACAACTGGAACTGCAGTAAGAAACTCCAATAGTTCACAGAACCTTTGGCATTTGTCGGCCGCTTCTCCCAAGCTGCCATCCATATTTGAAGGCCGACCCACGTAAATTCTTATTGGTTGGTACTCTTCAAAAAGTTGAATTAAAAGCGGTGCAAGTTTTTTGTCGCTACTACGAAGTGTCGTAAGTGGCGAGGCTACAATTGCATCAGAGTCACAAATCGCGACCCCAATTCGTACATCACCATAATCAAAAGCGATGCGGCGACCTCTTTGCATACGTGAAACTAACTCTTTAATGCAACAGTAATTGCAGTTAAGGCATCATCTACTTTAAGCAGCTCGGTTCCGCCACCCTGAGCAAAACCGTCTTTACCACCACCTCCACCACCTAAAATCGCCGACCCGATTTTTACTAGCGCTCCCGCTTTTACACCTAAAGCCAGCGCACCAGCACTCGCGGCAACGACTAAGACCGCTTTAGCATCGTTAATACTTATCAGAGCCACGACAGAGACCGGCGATTTATCGCAAATTTCCAGGGCAATTTTTCGTAAATCATCGCTTGAGATACCTTCGCTCAAAATCGCTGTGGTAGTTGAAATGCCATCGATTATCATCAAAGTTTTAGCAATTTCCCCCACCTGAGCGAAGGCGGCGGCTGAACGAACTCCACTTAACTCCTTTTCAATCTCGCGAATTTTCAATAAAAGATCTGAAATTCGTTCAGGTAGTTCTTCAACTCGGGCGCCTTTAATAAGTGAAGTAAGTGAGTTGAGCAGTACATGTTCACGGGCTAAAAATCTATATGCATCCGTGCCAACAAGAGCCTCAACTCGACGAACACCCGAACCAATCGAGGACTCACCTAACAATTTAACAATACCTAACTCCCCGGAGCGCGATACATGGGTTCCGCCGCATAGTTCGCGAGCCCAATCACCAACACTCACCACACGAACTTGATCACCATACTTTTCACCAAACAGTGCCATCGCTCCAATATTTTTTGCTTGAGCTTGGGTCATTGTTTCGGCAGTAACCTCTAGGTTCGCAAGTAATAAGGTATTAACTCGTGATTCAACTTCATTAATTGCAGAATCAGATACGGCGCCAGTCGATGGAAAATCAAAACGAAATCGGCCTGGTGCATTTTCAGATCCTGCCTGAGTTGCAGTCTCACCTAACACTTCTCGGAAAGCTTTATGAACCATATGTGTTGCCGTGTGTGCACGCGAAATTGCATTTCTTCGCTCGACGTCAATGCGCGCCAGAACGTGATCTCCAACTTCTACTCCACCTTTAATAACTCGTCCACGGTGTACGAAAACTCCTGGCACAGGAGTTTGCACATCGTCAATTTCTATCTCGGCGCCATTTGCAAGCGTGATTTTCCCGCCATCGGCAAGTTGACCGCCACCCTCGGCATAAAATGGGGTTCTATTTAAAATAACTTCAATCTCATCTCCAACTACCGCGCTTTGTGAGGCTAACCCATCGTTCAAAATTCCCGTGATGATAGATTCGCTCGACATTTGGGTGTAACCACAAAATTCACTTTTACCGCTTTTGTCGGCGATGGCACGATATTGCGTAACATCGGTGTGGCCGCTTTTCTTTGCGCGTGAGTCCGCTTTAGCTCGATCTTTCTGTTCCTGCATTAAACGTCGAAAACCGGCTTCATCAACTTCAAGGCCTTCTTCGCGCGCCATTTCTAGGGTTAAATCAAATGGAAAACCGTAAGTATCATGAAGTTTGAAAGCATCTGCCGCGGGTAGAACTGAATTATCACTTGTGGCAAGTGCTGCACTAGCAATATCAAAAATCGCAGTACCACTTATAAGTGTCTGTAAAAAACTCTCCTCCTCAGAAACACTGACCGATAAAATTCTGGATTTATCACTCAATAACTCAGGATATTGCGCTCCCATTGCCTCGATCGCTGCCACTGTGAGTTCGGACATAACTGGATCGGCTGACCCAAGTAAGCGCATGTTTCGAATTGCTCGTCGCATCATGCGGCGCAATACATACCCACGACCCTCGTTACCAGGGGTTACTCCGTCGCAAATAAGCATGGCACTCGTTCGTGCATGATCGGCAACAACTCGTAAAGCTATATCTGAATTTTCTGATACACCATATGAAATACCCGTTAACTGCGTGGCTTTCTGTAAAATCTGCATCGTGGTATCGATTTCATAGATATTTTCAACACCTTGCAAGATAGCTGCCATTCGCTCAAGGCCAAGTCCAGTATCAATGCTTTTTGCGGGAAGTTCTCCCAAAATCGCAAAATTATCTTTGCCACTTCCTGCGCCACGCTCATTCTGCATAAAGACTAAATTCCAAACCTCCATGTAGCGATTCTCATCTGCAATTGGTCCGCCCGCTTTACCAAAGGCTGGACCTCGATCGTAATAAATCTCCGAGCATGGACCACATGGACCAGGTACTCCCATCGACCAAAAATTATCGCTCATCCCCATTCGCTGAATTCGCGCTTTGGGCAGACCAATCTCTTTGTTCCATATTTCGGCAGCTTCATCATCATCGAGAAATACGGTCACCCATAACTTATCTTCAGCCAATCCATATCCACCATCATTGAGTGGTCTAGTTAAAAGCTCCCACGCCAATTTGATTGCACCCACTTTAAAATAATCTCCAAATGAGAAATTTCCACACATTTGAAAAAATGAAGCGTGTCGAGTTGTCTTACCGACCTCATCGATATCTAAAGTTCTTACACATTTTTGAACTGAAGTAGCGCGCTTAAAAGGAGGTGTAACTTCACCTAAGAAATATGGTTTGAAGGGAACCATCCCGGCATTGACAAGCAAAAGATTGGGATCATCGGCAATAAGTGATGCCGATGCCACGACCGTGTGATCTAAACCCTGTCGGTTGTCGGTTTCAAAGAAGCGAAGCCAACGTGCACGGATTTCAGCGGAGTCCACTAGAAAAAACTACTCAGATTTCTTCTTAGCGCGGGCCTTCTTCGCCGATGCAACTGAGAGCAGGGCTCCTGCGACTTTTACTGCCGAGCCATTCTTACTCATAAAAGATTGGGTGACTTCGCTAATTTTTTCCGATAGATCTTCGGCGCTCTTTGTAATGCGATTGATACTTTTGAGTGGACCATTAACTAACGAGACCGTTGTATGAACCTCCTCAATCAGTGGCGCCGTCTCCTCAACTAGTGATTTCAGCGATTGTTTAGCCTCATCAATAAATCGGGCAACCCGCACCACGACGTAGCTAATGGCAATAGCGATAATAAGCAGCGCACATGCTGCGATAATCGTGGCAATTCCACCTGGTCCCATGTTCTTAGCCTACCTGAGGGGTGTTCTTCGGAGCGCCATCGATGCCGCTCTCCTTACGTTGTGCCAGAGTTATAGGAGTAGGTGCCCCAGTTAAAGGATCTGCGCCACTTGCCGTCTTAGGAAAAGCGATTACTTCGCGAATCGAATCCGAGCCGGTGAGAAGTGCGCAGACACGATCTAAGCCAAGGGCGATTCCGCCATGTGGTGGCGGACCATAATTAAAGGCTTCTAGTAAGAACCCAAATTTTGAGGCCGCCTCCTCGTCACTTAAACCTATAGTTCGAAAAACTTCTCTCTGCATTTTTTGGTCATGAATACGAATGGAGCCACCGCCCAGCTCAGTACCATTTAAAACAATGTCATAGGCATATGCCAGTGCGTGCTCTGGATCAGTTGAAAAACTCGTTGCAAACTCAGGTTTTGGCCCTGTAAATGGATGATGCACGGCCGTCCATCCGCCCGAATCTGTAGCTTCGAACATCGGAGCATCTACGACCCATAAAAATTCCCAAGTGTTTTCGGAGATTAAAGCGCAACGTTTACCAATTTCAAGTCGCACCGCTCCTAAAAGATTGAGGGAAGCGTTGCGCTCCCCCGCTGCAAAAAAGATAGCGTCCCCTGGTTTTGCGCCAGTTGCTTGGGCGATTCCGGCGCACTCGCTCTCACTTAAATTCTTAGCGACCGGTCCACCTAATGTTTCATCATCATTGATGAGTATGTAGGCCAAACCCTTTGCGCCTCGGGCTTTTGCCCAATCCTGCCAAGCGTCGAGTTCACGGCGTGCAGATGAAGCACCTCCTGGCATGACAACGGCACCTACATAAGGAGTTTGGAAAACTCTGAAAGTGGTTGCGGAAAAATACTCAGTTTGCTCGGTCAGTTCATTGGCAAAACGTAAATCTGGCTTATCTGACCCAAAACGCGACATTGCATCGGCATAAGTCATTCGAGGTAGTGGAAGTACAATCGAATACCCAAGTGTTTCTTGCCAAATCTTTGCTACGATTTTTTCAGCGATAGATAAAATATCCTCTTGATCGACAAAGGACATTTCGATATCTAATTGTGTGAACTCTGGTTGGCGATCAGCCCGAAAATCCTCATCCCGAAAACAACGTGCAATCTGATAATATTTTTCCATTCCGGCAACCATTAGTAATTGCTTGAATAGTTGCGGCGATTGAGGTAGCGCATACCAACTACCAGGCTGCAATCGCACTGGAACTAAGAAGTCTCGAGCACCTTCAGGTGTTGAACGGGTTAAATAAGGAGTTTCAATCTCCAGAAAAGTCTGCTCTTCCATGACGCGGCGAATCGTCTGCGTAACTTTCGAACGTAGGCGCAGATTCGCTGCCGGCTTTTCGCGCCGTAGATCTAAGTATCGGTACTTAAGTCGAACTTCTTCACTGATGTCGGCATCATTTCCGCTATCTACGGGAAATGGCAGCGGCGCCGATTCGCTGAGAACAACAATGCTATCGCCCATAATTTCAATCTCACCCGTAGCAATGTGGGTATTTTCATTTCCAGCGGGCCTTGCCAAAACCTCGCCGGTGACCAATAGGCACCACTCTGCACGCAGAGATCCGGCGATTTTCTCATCGCGAATCACCACTTGAACCGAACCCGATGCATCACGCAGGTCGATAAATGCAACTCCACCGTGATCTCGTCGCCGGGAAACCCAGCCTGCCAATGTGACTGTGGTGCCAACATCTGATTTTTCTAGCGTGCCCGCATCGTGGGTTCTTAACATAATGAGTGTGGTTTCACTTTCTACAGTGCGTTGATTAAGGTATCAAGCGTAACCGATGTCGAAACACCCGTGCTCATATTTTTGACTTCCACACTTTGACTAGAAATCTCCGAGCCGCCAAGGACGACAACGTAGCGGGCACCACTCTTATCTGCAGCTTTCATTGCACCTTTAAGTGCGCGATCTCCAAAAGCGATTTCTACAATTTTGCCAGCTCGCCTTAAGCCGATTGCAACCTCTAAAGCTCTTACCATAGCGATAGAACCTAAAGGAATAATGAAAAGATCTGAAACAAAACTATCGCGTGAAATCACATTTTCTGCTTCAGCTGCCAAAAGCGCACGATCGACGCCTAAACCAAAACCAATTCCTGAGAGCTCTTGGCCACCCAGTTCTTGCATGAGTCCGTCATAACGACCTCCTCCGCCTATTCCGGATTGCGCTCCTAGCAAATCATGAATGAATTCGAAGGTAGTACCCGTGTAGTAATCCAAACCGCGAACCATTCGTGGATTGAGTTGATACTTAACTCCTAGTACATCTAAATAATGTTTGACCGCTTCAAAATGCTCCTGCGAGGAGTGGCTTAAATAATCCATCAACAATGGCGCTTTTAACATTGCCTTTCTGATTTCATCGCGCTTATCATCAAAGAGTCGCAGCGGATTTAACTTCACCCGTGCAGCAGTTTCGGAATCTAAATCAAGTCCCGCGATAAATTCAAGCAAATCGACTCGATGGGCGGCACGAGATGTAGCATCTCCAAGAGAGGTAATATCTAAGTGGTATTTCGTTAAACCTATGGCTTTAAATCCAGCATCGGCAATTGCAATTACTTCAGCATCGATAGCTGGATCATCTAGAACAATCGCTTCAATGCCCACCTGATAAAACTGTCGGTAGCGGCCAGCTTGCGGCCGTTCGGCTCTAAAGTATTGACCCGAGTACCAAATCTTTATGGGAAGTTGTCCGCGGTCTAGACCATGTTCAATGACCGCGCGCATGACACCTGCAGTTCCCTCAGGTCGAAGCGTTATAGAACGCCCACCCCTATCGGTAAATGTGTACATCTCCTTGGAAACTACATCGGTGGATTCACCTACTCCTCTAATAAAAAGTTCGGTAGATTCAAAAACCGGCAGCTCCATCAACTCAAATCCCGCTAAGCGCGCCGGTTCAATCAGGCAATCTCGGACGAACTCAAAGCTTCTAGATCTTGGTGGAAAGTATTCACTCACACCTTTTGGTGCTTGAATTTTCGCTCCAGCCATTAGTATCGCTCTTTAATGGAGTTTAAAAATGGATTGTATTTACGCTCGCGCTCGATAGTGGTTTCGGCGCCGTGGCCCGGTAAAACACGTAAGTGGTCAGCAAGTGGAAGTACTTTTTTGCGCAGAGTTTCATCCATATCTTTAGCCGAGCCAGTTGGTGAGTCTGTACGGCCAATTGAACCGGCAAAGAGAACATCGCCACTAATGAGTAATTCTTGTGAGATTTCAAACATCAATGATCCTGCGGTATGACCGGGTGCGTGAATTGTTTTAATTTCAAGACCCACGAGATTGAGAAGTTCGCCATTGCGCAATTCTCTAACATCGCGCGGTTCAACAAACTCCATGCCCGCTAATGTCGTCGCAAATTCTGAACTCAGAAGTTTCTCGGGATGTAACAGGGCCGCTCTATCCTGGCTATGAATATAGGTAGGGATGTCATAACCATCGGCTATAGGCCTGATTGAAAAAGTATGGTCTAGGTGACCATGCGTCGCGATGACAGCAACGGGTTTGAGTTTAA
>JANLPM010000101.1:0-5231 GCA_031367265.1 Actinomycetes bacterium | reverse complement strand
ACTCTATCTCTATCACTGGCGTGAAACTAAGCGAATTAATTAGCCGATAAGTTCACGATTGCGTTTTATTTCGCGATCGTGTTTGCAAGCTCTATCTAAGTGCGTCTGGAAGCAGGAGTCACACAGTAAAACCAACTGATGGCACTCGACTTTCTGGCAGTTTCTGAACTCTTTAGTTGGGGCGTTGCAGTGGGCACATTGTCCGATTAACTTCGTGTGGTCGCTAAAGTCAATAGTCAAGCGATCATCAAAGGTATAGAGAGAACCTTCCCATAATCCATCATCACCAAAAGTATTTCCATATCGAACTATGCCACCTTTTATTTGATAGACCTCTTTAAATCCGCGATTTTTCATTACTACCGATAAAATTTCACAGCGAATGCCACCAGTGCAGTAAGTGACCACTGGTTTATCTTTCATGTGATCGTACTTACCACTTTCGATCTCCTTAACAAACTCATGCGATGTCGTTATCTCAGGAATAACTGCATTTTTAAACTTTCCAATTTTGGCTTCAAAGGCGTTTCGGCCGTCAAAGAAGAAGACATCATCTCCTCGTTCTTCAACTAATTTATTGACCTCCTCCGGGCGTAAGTGAACTCCACCACCTATGACGCCATTTTCGTCGACCTTAATTTCACCCGGGTTACCAAAGGCAACGAGTTCCTCTTTGACTTTAATCTTTAACTTTGGGAAATCGGCACCAGTACCCTCAGACCACTTGAAATCAATGCGCTTAAAACCTGGATATTGCCGAGTATTTTTGATGTATTTTTTAATATCGTCCATGTTTCCACCGAGCGTGCCGTTAATGCCATGTGGAGATATGAGAATGCGCCCCTTTATATTGAGCGATTCGCACAAAGTTTTCTGCCACAACTTAACGGCGGCTGGATCTGAAATTGGCGCAAATCCATAGTAGAGAATGACCTTATTAAAGTTCATTTCTATGCCTTCTTTCGGCTAATAACAAAGGGGTTAATTCATGGGGACCAAACCCCACAGGCCAGTCAGGCTTTGATCTTCCAAAGCCTGCAGCGATGACAAATGATGCCCGCTCTTCTGGTGAATCACCTCCATGGCCGCCAATATCTAAGTGTCCGTGGTCTGTAGTAATGACAACTAACCATGGTTCACTTTCACTGGCTCGAGTACGCACGGCAGTGAGTAAATTCTCTACATAGGTGTCGATTCGTGCGATCGCCGCTTTATATTCCGCACCTATTGAGCCAAATACATGACCTGCTTCGTCAACCCCGCAGAAGTAAACGAATGAAACATCGGGTCCATGGTTTTCAATTGCATAAAGTGCCGCGGCGTAAATTTGCGCATCTATGACCGTGTAGCCATATGTTTCACCATCTCGGACTATCACTCGATGACTAAAGGCCCTTTGTTGCTCGCGTCGTTCATGAATCACGGGACCACTACTAGCGGGATCAACTAAAGGTGGCCAACCAGCTGCAGCAAAAGTAGTTGTGCTCTGGTCTTGATAATAAGCAAGGGACAATAAATCTGGGTGGTGTAGTAATGCATGTGAAGCAAAAGAGTTATCTCGCACGCCATGTTGTTCGTGCGTTGATCCAGTTAAAATCGTTGACCAACTAGGTCCTGACCACGTTGGCGCCTGCATAAGCATGTGGGTGAAGTAACCAGACTTTTTAAGCCCAGCAATCGATGGAGATGATTCAAGTGCAGTGTTGAGATTGAGGCCATCTATTGCGATGAGAAGAATTTTGCTCTTCATCTAGGCAAGAGCGGCGGCGATTGCGGCGGTATGCGCAGGGGATGAGCCGCAACATGATCCAACGATATTAACGCCCATGGCCTTCATCTTGGTAGCGTACTTTGCCATCTCCTCGGGAGTGCCATCATAAATAAACTCGTCTCCATGAAGTTTAGGAAGACCAGCATTGGATTGAGTAATGATAAATACGCCATCCGGGCGAGCGTTGACCATTTCTTGCGCAATCACCTGCATTTCATCGGTTCCACGACCACAGTTAGCGCCGATAATACGAACACCCAGTGCTGCTAGATGGGTTACTGCCACTCCCGGCTTTACTCCCATCATTGTGCGTAAATTTGTATCAAAGCTCATGGTGGCAATTATTGGCAATTCGGGTGCCACTTCTTTTGCTGCGTTCACTGCGGCTTCAACTTCACCTAAATCCGACATTGTTTCAATGAGAATCGCATCGACTCCGCCGGCAACTAATCCGCGGATCTGTTCGGCAAATAGAGCTTGTCCACTTTCTAGAGTCATTGTGCCCATCGGCTCCATTAAATCTCCCGAAGGACCAATGTCACCCATAACAAAACATCCGGGGTGTCTATCAGCTACAGCTCGTGCAATCTGAGCACCAGCTTTGTTGAGTTCGAAGACTCGATCTTCAAGACCATGCATCGCTAAGCGTCCATGTGTTCCACCAAAAGTATTAGTTGTTATAAATTTCGCGCCAGCTGCTGCGTATGCTTCAAGGACTTCTTCAATTTGTGCGGGTTTTTCAACGTTCCACAACTCTGGTGCGCCACCATCTGTTAATCCTCGATCTTGAAGCATTGTTCCCATCGCGCCATCGGATGCGAGAGTTGTCTTTGTGAGAGCTTCATAGATTGCTGACATTATTTTTCTCCTAGGTTATTAAGAAGTTCAGCGAGTTTTTCAATACTCATTTCATTTTCTAACTCAGCGGCGATTCGTGCCGCAAGTAAATCAGGTGATTCATTCGCTTCAATCCAGGGACCCCGGTTCCATCCAGAGGTATAAGCATCGGCGTCAATCTCACCTAACCGCATAGCAGCCTCGTCGATTGCCTCTTGAAATCTTGAAGCAAGCATTACTTTAATAGTTGTTTCATTGCCGCGCGCAATTACCATGGAGGGAATTTCATGCCAGCTCATGATTTGGTATTGACTCATACCTCCAATTCTATAGGGCGATTTTGTGGTGCTTTACTATCAAAAACCGTACTCTTAGGCGCATGATTAATCTGCACTCTATTGATGCTTGGCAACAGTTCTCCGTAATTATCGATGCAGTCATCGCTGCCATTTTCGGTTCGCTTATTGGTTGGGAGCGCGATCGTGCGGGTAAGTCCGCAGGTCCGCGCACTATGGCACTCGTAGGATCGGCATCGGCGACTATTGTTGCAATTGGAGCGGTAATTGACGTTGCGGCAAAGTATGGAGATCCCACGCGAGCCTTACACGCCATTATCACTGGGATTGGTTTTCTGGGTGCAGGGTTAATATTTACCGATAATCATTCAACGGGAATTCAGGGCGTAACGACAGCGGCAACAGTTTTTTCAACGGCCGCGGTCGGTGTTGCAGTCGGTTTAGGTTTTCAAATTGTCGGTGCGGGCTTAACCGTTGTTATTCTCATTATTTTGAGATCGACCCACGTGCTTGAAAAATCTCTCAATCGCGGTGACACTTAACGCTTATTAATCTTTAAAATTACGTTTCGATCTTTGGCTCTTCCGCTCCACCAGTTCACATCATGGCTTGCCCCAAGTTCAGCTCTTTTTTGCCAGATATTTGCGCTGAGCAGCCTGGAAAGCGCGGCCATGTCAACTGCTTTCGTCGCATCGCCGAAATCTGTGCCGCCGGCGTGATCGACAATACTGAGTCCGAAATAAATATCTCCAATACCGTCTTGCACAATTTCAATAGTACGAGACTGCTGCGGCCAATCGGCATGAGATGCAGTTTCAATCTGCCAGAAACCACGCGACTCTTCTTCCGGTCCAATCCACTTAATGTGGTGGCGGTGTTCATGGCCAGCAAACCAAGCGATGACACGTGGATATTTCAGAAGCATCTCTTGAATCTCTTCCACGCAGACTCGTCGGCCACTGGGCGCATAACTATTGAACATTTTGCTTAATGGATGGTGAGATGCAAGGACGATTGGTCGATCTGCATCTGCGACTTCGCGTTCTAACCACTCAAACTGCTCAACATCCAGTGATCCTTGCCAGCCCCCAAAGTGATTGACGCTATCAATAACGATAAGTTTCACTGCACCGATATGCGTGGCGTAATACATATTTTTGTTAACGACATTCTCGTGCGTAAAACCGTGGCCTCTTGGCAAACCAGGAGATGCCAAATGCATCGCGGCAAATTCACCGCGTGCAACTGCTCGTCGCTCGATATCTGCGGTGACTTGGGTAAATGGAGCATCAAATGAATGTGGAAAGCCTGCAGGCCCAACTTCCTGGAAACTTGAGAGTACTTCGGCGAGCGTTACATTTGTTGGCAGGCCTGTGTAACGCTTATTACCAATCATTTCAGCATCTATGTGGGGTTCTGAGGCAACGGTACCCTGCAAAAGTGCGTCGTGATTGCCGTGCACGGCAAACCATGGAAATTTCAAGCCCGTGGCATTAAACCCTTTACGACAGTTATGTAAAAGATTCGGCACAATGGGGAATCCATATTTTGCGCGCGCATCATCATCAATTTGCCCTTTAGGCGTTCCATGTGGATGCCAATATCGAAGGTCATAATGTTCAGCGCCATCATCTATAACGCCTTCATAGATTGAATAATCGCCAGAATCGGGTCGAAAAGCTAAACCATCTAAAAGTGCTAGATACCAACTCACTTCATTAAACTGTGCGTTATCAGTTGTGTCTCCTGTGATTATGGCGCCATCAATGAGATGGCCTGAAAGTGGACCATGAGTAATTACATTGAGGGATTGAACCATTGCCTCAACAACATGTGGTGACAACATTGAGTGCGGGCGATACGTACCTATCGTGCCAACTTTTTCGCGGATTGGGCTGTCGGGATCGGCCCAACGATCTAAGAATTCGGGACGTGTGGGAGATTGAGCATCGCATACATGCAAATCGGATAAGTGGTGCATGAGTAGTAGGGGAGAACTATTCCTTGGAAACTCATGGCCTACATGAGCTTCATCGGCGCTTAGAATTAAATTGCGCCAACCAAGAGAGTTAGCTTCCCCCCGGGTATATGCCATAGTCGGTATCCTAACCAAATGAAAAGTAAAAGCGCGAGCATCATCGTACTCAGCGGTGGAACTAGCCTGCGCTTTGGATCTGAAAAATCGTTGGCTAAAATTGAAGAAAAGAGTTTAATTGCTCGAATTATTGCGGCTATTCCTTCAGAGTTTGAAATTATTATTGTCGGTCCAGATCCACTAATACCTAACGTATCGTATAGGTGCGTTCAAGAAAATCCGACTCAGGGTG
>JANLPM010000100.1:0-1811 GCA_031367265.1 Actinomycetes bacterium | reverse complement strand
AGTAAGTAAGAACTGTCCCATCGATGCTGCAATTCCCATTCCGACGGTTGCAATATCGTTTTTTACATATTGCATAGTGTCGTAGATCGCCATTCCAGCAGTTACTGAACCACCAGGTGAGTTCACGTATAAATAAATATCCTTTTTTGAATCTTCCGCGGCAAGAAGAAGAATCTGCGCGCAAATGGCATTAGCCATATCGTCGCGTACTTCACCGGCAAGGAAAATAATACGTTCGCGGAGCAGGCGGTTATACACCTGATCATCTAAACCAATCATTCCAATACTTGATGAGCGAGCGCGAAGTTCGCCAGATTGTGGTTTAAGAAAATCCACGTGTGTTCCTTCCAGTTAGCGATTTTTGTTACTTGTAGTGACCTTAACAATGTTGCGCGTCAAATGCTTCCCAATAAGGTGCAAATGAGGTCAGAAGCGGGTGGTGTTCGCTTAGGGCTAAAGCCCACGTGCCTTAATCGATAAGAGGTGACGCCGCTTCGACTGGATCAGGCAGTTCGGTCGGTGGTCGTAGCGCCTCCAAATCGATAACCGCTCCCGATGCATCCTTAACCGTGATTCGACCTAAGACCGAAGCCAAGGCTTTTGCCCGGGTTACTTCTGCGACTAACTGTGAAATTTGGCCAGCCTTTTGTAACTCCTCCGCAAACTTTTCCGGTGCCATTCCATAACGCTGGGATGAGCGAACTAAGTATTCGGTTAGTTCGACTTCAGTAACCTGAACTTTTTCACTCTGAACAATTGCATCAAGTAAGAAATCTGATTTAAGCGATGAGCGTACTTGGCCATCAACCTCTGCACGGTGTTCGGCATCCTCTAGGCGGCCTTCACCTTCAAGATGATCCTGAACTTCAAGCTCTACTAAATTATCTGGGACTGGAATATCAAGATCTGCGAGGAGTTTTTCAACTAAGCGATCGCGAGCCTGGGTTCCTTGCTCCATCTTCTTGACTCGACCAAGGCGCGTTGTGAAGTCGGCTTTAAGCTCATCCAAAGTGTCGAATTCGGAAGCTAACTGTGCGAAAGCATCATCTACTGGTGGAAGCTCACGCTCTTTGACTGCCTTCACGGTCGCTTTAACTTCACCTTTTTCGCCTTCGGCTTGGCCGACAAGTTGAGTATCAAAGCGCTTAGTTTCTCCGGCAGACATACCAATCAAAATCTCGTCAAGACCCTCAATCATGCGATCAGAGCCGACCTCGTAAGAAATATCATTTGCCTGCCCACCATCGACGGATTCGCCATTTATAAATGCATCCATATCAAGGGTTACAAAGTCACCTTTAACAACCACGCGCTCCACTGTGGTTAGGGTCCCAAAGCGAGTGCGTAGAGATTCAACTTGCTCATCAATATCAGCATCGGCAACTAACACGTCATCGACTTCAATAGTTATCGCGGAAAAATCAGGCAGGGTAACTTCAGGGCGAACATCAACTTCGACAGTAAAAGAGAGTTTTTCATTATCAACAAACTCTTTAACGTCCACAATTGGACGGCCAATAACTGCTACGGAATGTTCGCGTGCGGCTTTGCCATAGAAATCCGGAAGCGCGGCATTGATCGCCTCATCTAGAACGGTTCCACGTCCAACTCTTTGATCAATCATCGCCGCTGGAACTTTTCCTTTGCGAAATCCAGGAACATTTACTTGTGTTGCCACCTTTTTATATGCATCGGCAACATGAGAAGACATTTCACTATATTCAATTTCAATTTCTAAACGAACGCGTGTTGGTGAAATCGTCTCCACGGTGCTTTTCACAAATACTCCTAAATAAGTTATGAATTACCAA
>JANLPM010000098.1:0-6736 GCA_031367265.1 Actinomycetes bacterium | reverse complement strand
AATGTTGCAGTGGATCCTATTTTGCGACCCATGTACCCTGAGGGTGATTTGAAAGCGGCCGCGGAAAGATTGCGCATGTTTTTGGAGCAGTATTGGGGCGGCCCAACTACTTATCAAGAAATCCGGGGACATCCGCGACTTCGAAGGCGCCATGCAGATTTTCATATCAATTCAGCGGCACGTGATGCCTGGCTTAAATCTATGCACACTGCCATTGAGGCGATGGAAATGGATGCCTCTTTGCGTACTCAATTGTGGAGCTATATCGAAATGGCCGCACATTCAATGGTGAATCAACCAGATTGAGATTGGTTTCCAACTTTTAGAATTTCACCGTTTCGTAAATACCACAGCGTTCCACTTGAATCTCTCACCGTAGTCACGCGCAGACCGACCCGTTCAACAACGCCTTGGGTGTCCAAAACATTGACGCTGTCACCAACACCATATTGATCTTCGACCAACATAAAGATTCCAGATAAAATATCCCGAACTAATGTCTGTGCACCAAGACCAATGGCAACACCAAGGATTCCAGCTGAAGCGATTAGTGGTCCAACATTAAAACCAAACTCGCCGAGCACCATTCCAGTTGCGACTATCCAGATAAAGGATTTCAACGTAGCCGCTAGAACTCCACCGATAGTGCGAGCACGCTCTTTCTGGCGGGCAACGATGTTGCGTGGTCCCAGAACCAAATCGGCTGAGGCCAGTCGGTTCATTGCGCGGTGTATAGCCCGGCCACCAAAACTCTGGGCCAGAATGGCCGAAAGGCAGATGGTGAGTATGCGAAGAGGAGTGCCACTTACCCAATTAATGAAGTTATGCATTGAATCGCTCATAGGGCTATGACTGTATCCAAAACTTTACCTAAATACCGCTGCGAAATACCCACAAGTGAGCGTGTTTTAGTGCAAGATAAACCAATCGGCGCAGGCCATGTGCCAGATCAGGAGCAGTTATGTCGCGCGCACTAGTCCTCAACGCAACCTATGAGCCATTGGGTGTCGTCTCAGATCGCCGTGCCCTGATCCTGGTGTTAAACCTTCGTGCGAGCGCAATTGAAAACTCCGGCGATGTGGTGCACTTTTCGGGCGGCCAGCTGGATTTACCGTCGGTAATTCGACTTAATAAATATGTTCGTATTCCCTATCGTCACGCAGTGCCCTTATCTCGCCGCGCAATCTTTGCCCGCGACGGAGGGCGATGTGTGTACTGCAACGCCCCAGCAACTTCGATTGACCACGTGGTTCCACGAAGCCGTGGCGGTGGCCATATTTGGGAAAATGTTGTCTCTGCATGTCATAAGTGCAATCACTTGAAGGCCGATAAAAAACTCAAAGAGATTGGTTGGAGTTTGCGACAATTACCACGCGAACCCGTCGGGTCAGCGTGGCGAATTCTCGGAACAGGCCGGAGCGATGATCGCTGGTTGCAGTATTTACAGCCCTTTGGTGTGGCTGCAGCTACGGCATAAGTAAATTACACTTCCATCATGCAACTACTTATGAAGGCCGTTGAAGATGGCACGATCGCAGGTCCAGGACTTAGTGCAATCGAAACATTAGTAACGTTTTTCATAATTCCAGTGGCATTGTTTGTCGTCATTGCAGGCTTGTCGTGGATTGCCTCTGCACCTCGTAAAGAAAAAACTGAGTCTTCGATTACAAATATTAAATAGCTGCCCTCTGAACTTTTAAGGCACGAATCAAATTGTCTTGCGCATCGGTAACTAGTTTTCTAAGGACGGCCGGTGAATTCTTTCCTATTGTTTGAAGCCACACAGATGTTTTATCGACAGTGGATTGAGAGACTACCCAGGTTGGGTACAAATCAGAGACAATCTTGGCGGCGCCTTCGTAAGTCTTCGAATCCCAAACTGAAATTATTGAATCAAAGTATTGGTCAACAAAATTCTCTAAAAGATGGCGCTGACTTGGGCGCTGAAATCCGGTAATTAAGGCCGATCTAACTGATGTCTGAATATCTTCGTTAATAATTTTATTCCAGGCATATTCTTTTGCCTCTTGCGTTGGCGTAGCTGCAAGCGCGGTTTCGAAGAAACAATTACCGCTTGTTGTGTTGTCTCGAGCAAGTTCGATTTTGAGTTCGTCTTTATCGATGACGCCGCGCTCTGATAAAGAAATTATGAAAAACCAGCGCTGGTCGGCATCGACAATAAATCCAGGTGCCGCACCGTTGAGTAGTTCAAGTACAGATTGGATGTGTGAAGGTGTTACTGCGTTTTGTGCAAATGCACGTGCATACAACATCTGTAAATCACTTCCTGGCGCAGAGTTTTTTGTGAGGGCATCTAAACCGTTAGCGAGTTTGATGCGCATCTCATGGCGAGCGGAATCCGTTGAATAAGCCTCAACCGATGTGTGCATCTGAGCTAGAGTGATATTAACAACAACATCATCGCTTTCTCCTGACAAACCAGCGAAGGCAATAGTTAAAAATTCACTAGTTGAGAGTTCAGCATCACGGTGCATGTCCCAAGCCGCGGCCCAACACAGTGCGCGAGCAAGGGGATCAGAAATCTTGCCAAGGTGAACCTTTAAAGTTTCCAAAGAACGCGCATCAAAGCGCACTTTGGCATATGTGAGATCGCGATCATTGATAAGCAATAAATCGGCAACTCTTTGCTCGCTAAGTTGCGGAATATTAGTGATTTCACCGACAATATCGATTTCTATCGACGTGCGAAGCTCAATACTAGTACCGACAATGTCATAAAGACCCAGAGCTAAATGATGAGGGCGCAGCTCTTTCGAGCCCTTGGGTATCAAAGGGGCCTCTTGTTTAATTGCAACTGATTTATAGTTTTTACCATCGAAGGTAAGCACTGGGCGCAAGGTATTTACTCCTGCAGTCTGTAACCATGTGGCGGCCCAATTATTTAGTGTGAGTCCACTCGCTTCCTCTAATTCATCGAATAGATCTTTAAGAGTTGTATTAGCCCAAGCATGTTTTGCAAAGTATTTCTGGAGAGCTGAAATAAAGTTTTCACGGCCTACATGGGCTACCAACTGTTGTAAAACCGATGCACCTTTGGCATAAGTAATTCCATCGAAATTTGCGTTAACTGCCTCAATATCGACCATATCAGCGATAACGGGGTGAGTGGATGTGAGTTGATCCTGGCGATAAGCCCAGTTCTTTCGTTCACTATTAAAACCTGCCCAGGCGCCCTTAAATCGAGTGCCTTCTGCCATAGCAAGGTATGAGACAAATTCTGCAAATGATTCATTGAGCCAAATATCGTCCCACCAATACATGGTGGCTAAATCTCCGAACCACATATGCGCGATTTCGTGAAGGATGTAAATGGCACGAGAGTGATACATTTTATCCGGCATTCGGCTTCGGAAAATCAAAAACTCTTCACGAAATGTAACGGCACCAGCATTTTCCATCGCTCCAGCATTAAAGTCGACGACTGCTAATTGGTCGTATTTTTCAAATGGATAGGCCAGACCGAAGTTTTTCTCATAGTATTCAAAACCCTGTTTTGTTAAAAGAAAAATATCTTCGGCATCCAGGAACTGCGCCACTGATTTGCGACAGTAGATTCCAAGCGGAACCTTTTTAACTCCCTGATAGAGGTCGTGCACATGCGAGTATGGACCGGCAATTAGAGCCGCCAGATAAGTGGGGATGCGGGAAGTCGTCGTGAAACTCCAAAGAGCCTTTTCACCCGTGATCACCTTTGAATTTACTGGATTATTGGAAATCGCCTCCCAATGTTTGGGAGTAGTTACAGAAAGCGTGAATGTCGCCTTGAGAGAAGGTTGATCAAAACAGGCAAACATTTTTCGAATATCGGCCGTTTCGCCCTGAGAATAAAGGTAGACCTCGCCATCTGTTGGATCGACTGAGCGTTGCAAGCCTTCGCCCGTTTTCGAATAGACGCCTTCGAGCTCGATAACTAAGTCGTTCTCTGTCGCTAGGTCTGTTAAAAAGATAGATTCCCCATCGAAATTACTTGTATCAACTGCGACACCATTCAACGTAGCCGAGATAACACGGCGCCCACATGCATCAATAAAGGTCGAGTAACCAGGTGTCTTGCAGGAGAAAGAAACTTCGGATTTTGAGTAAAAAACCTCATCACCCGTCGTTACATCAAGAGTGACAATATATCCATCAACTTTCAAGTATTCCGCGCGCTCTGAAGCCTCGATACGCGAAATATTGATACCTGGCACGCTTTACTCCTTTTGTAGGTATCAATCCAACCATGACATTCTTGACTCATGGAACGCCCATCGATTCGTAGTTATCGAATTCGTGGAACCCGAATAACCGAAGGTCAACGTGCCGCTAAGCGAGCACTTCAAGAGATCTATGGCATTGTGGTAGAGAACAAAAAATTAGAGCTAGCGAAAATATTTCCAGCGGCTGAAGAAATCATTCTGGAAATCGGCTTCGGAATGGGTGAGGCGACATCGATTATTGCCGCACAATCTCCGCACAATGGTTATATCGCGGTGGATTTACACCCTCCGGGAATCGGGAAATTACTATCTCGCATACAAGAACAAGGTTTAACGAATATCAAAGTGATTGAAGATGATGTTCACCTTGTCTTGTCCTACATGCTTGTAGATTCCTGCCTTGATGGCGTTCACTTGTATTTTCCAGATCCGTGGCCAAAATCAAAACACCACAAGCGAAGGATTGTTACCCCCAATTTTCTTGGGCTCATTGCCCAGAAAATAAAGCCGGGTGGTTATTTTCACTTAGCCACTGACTGGGTTCCATATGCCGAATCTATGCAGAAAGTATTTAGCCAATCAACTCAATTTAGCGGGGGAGTTATTGCCAAACCTGATTGGCGACCTGAGACTCGTTTTGAAGGTCAAGGAATCGATAAAAATCACCAAGTCACTGATTTGCTCTATCTTCGTAGCTAGAAATTTTATTAATACGCCGGACGTGACGTTCGTCATTAGTAAATGGGGTTTGAATAAAAGCATCGATAATCGCCTTGCACTCATCGATTGAATGCATTCGCCCACCGATTCCTACAACATTTGCGTCGTTATGCTCTCTAGCTAATTTGGCCGTTTCAACGCTCCAAGCAAGAGCTGCGCGGACACCTTTAACTTTATTGGCGGCAATTTGTTCGCCATTTCCAGAGCCGCCTAAAACGATTCCCAGTGAGCCGATATCTGCAACCGTTGCTATGGCAGTTGGGATACAGAAATCTGGATAATCGTCGAGGGCATCAAACTCATGTGGGCCATGATCTGTAACGTCATGACCTTTAGTATCAAGATAGGCGATGAGTGCGCTTTTTAATTCAAGGCCTGCATGGTCGCTGCCGATATGAATGTGCATACGCACATCTTGCCATTAAACGTAAAAGCAAAAGAAAACCCGCCACATGATTTTTCACGTGGCGGGTTTTCAGCCTTAGGAGGCTACTTAATAAACTAGAACTTAGTGATTCTTACCTTTTTTGTGATCGCCATCTTTTTCGCCGTGTCCGTGGCCACCCTTACCCATACCTTGACCCATTGGACCCTTCACTGAATCAACGGCGGCGGTAATTTGTGCAACTAGGCCGGCCTTTAATGTGACTGCCTGTGCTGTCGTTAATTTTCCTGCAGCGACTGCTGCATCAATATTCTTTGTGACATCTGCAACGAGTGCTGCAATGAGTGCTGCTTTCTTTGCACCCGCGATTGCACCAAGAGTTTCACCTGCGGCAAGACGTGTCCGCACGGTTGCCGTGTCCATTCCTAAAGTTGATGCGATGAGCGCTTCTTGTGCCGCCCACTGTGCATGTTTAAATCCATCATTACCACTCTGGCCTTGATCCTCATTGGATTCATTCGCAGCACGTGCTGCAGTTACCGCAGCTAAAATTGCATCGGACTGTGCCTGCGTAATTGTCTTGTTAGTAACAAGTCCAGCGAGAATTGTCTTTAGATCAGCCTCTTGGCCACCCATGTGCCACTTAGCCATTGGATTTGCCATCGAATTAAAACTAGTGTGTGAAGCGTTTGCTCTAATTGACACTGACTTTGCTTTAAAATCTGATGCTGTTGAAACCGCAACTGTGCCAAATGAAAGCGCCACCGTTGTTAATACAACGGCCGCAATTTTCTTTTTTGATGACATTTCTATGTCGACCTTTCTACATGCGAAACTGTCTGTGACTCCTTGTCATCGACTACCCATAATTAACACCCCCACTCTGTATTTATTAGTAATCCAGTCTTAGAACATCTTGTGAGTATTTGTTGGGGATACCCTCCCACCACACGCCTTTTGGCGTGTGGTGTTCCCTATTTGTCTGGTCGACTAAAGATTTCATACTGAATCTCAGTTCATTCCCAGAAATCAAGAAGAGGAATTCCCCATGAATCGTCGCACAACTGTCATTGCCATGTTATTGGCACTTTCATTTTTATCATTGCACAGCGCCACTGCTACAGGTAAATCTTCCATCATTATTAAGAAAGCGGGCCGAGCAACTTCAGTTACCCCTAATACAATTCTAAGTGGAAGTGGCTTGCCTACAAGAAATCTTGGCATCGATGGTGATTTCTATATTGATACGAAAAATGCAAATCTTTATGGACCAAAAACTAAAGGCACATGGAAGATCGCAACATCTCTTCGGATGCCAACTTCACAAGACTTAGTGATGGCAACAAATGGTGCAGATGGAGTTCGAGGTGCAACAGGAAGTACTGGATCAACTGGCGCAAAGGGTGACACT
>JANLPM010000068.1:0-2518 GCA_031367265.1 Actinomycetes bacterium | reverse complement strand
GTTCCTTGTGGATTTATATTTGCCGCCATGGATGGGGCCATAAGGGCAACTGAGATTCCAATTGTCTCCCAAATATTTAGATTCTTGATTAAACCTTTAGCTGCTAAATCGGTCATAGAACTACCTCTCCTAGTTAATAATTACCTTCAATCGCTACCCAAGTTACTATCTCAGGGCGTTACTTGGAATAGAAGGTTCACTAAACTTTTTTTAGATATATTGTGAAAAGGGTTCAGTACACCGAAAAAGTGGCCAATCTAGCCCATTCATCGCCCTCATGAACGGCCTTTTCATACTCTGCTCTGCGAGTTGCCAATATACATCGCAGCATTAACTCTCCTAAGCCCTCGCACAATACTGCGTCATTTTCTAGGGCAAGCAGTGCTTCGATTTGAGAGGCCGGAAGCGGACGAATATCGCAATCCAAGGCTTCTTGCCCCGTGAGCAATAGCGGATCGCGATGTGCTGGTTTAGGCGGCACTAAACTGCGATTTATTCCATCAACCCCCGCCAGAATGAGTGCTGCTAAGGCTAGATAAGGGTTGCTCGTGCCATCTGAAACTTTGAGTTCTAAGTTAATTGACTCAGCTTCTCTGCCGGTAAATGGACTTGCAACCCTGACTGCACACTCTCTGTTGTCATAACCCCATGAAATAGTCGAACCCGCCCAAGCGTGCGGTTTTAAACGTTGGTAAGAAACAAATGCTGGGCAAGTCAAAGCAATCAGTGCAGGCATGTGTTCGAGAAGCCCGGCAACAAAACTTTTACCAAGCCCAGATATTTCGCGTTGAGAGTTCGGATTGTGTAACAAATTAACTTTTCCGTCAAGGGACCAAAGCGAAAAATGTAAGTGAGCACCCGAACCAATGCCATCAATAAAGGGTTTCGGCGCAAATGAAGCGATGAGTCCATGCCCAACTTCTGCGGTGCCTCGGATCGTATCGCGAAATTTTAAGTGCTGATCGGCAGCGGCAAGCGCGTTCGTATACCGCAATACAATCTCTTGTTGACCGGGACCGTATTCATTTATCGCCTGTTCCACGATGAATCCTTGGTCAGTTAAATTATCAACCATGTCATCTATGACATTACTTGCGCGGTCCATCCCGGCACTTGAATAAACTGGACCATTTGCCCAAGGCATTGGTCCATTACCTAAATCTTGCGCAAGATAAAACTCACTTTCAAAAGCAGCGAAAATTTGAATCCCTACTTCCCGAGCCGATTCAATTGCCCGCTTTAAAACACTTCTAGGACATCCACCCCACTCGGAGCCGTCCTGCTCGCGCAAATCACTAAACATACTGGCAGTCCGATTGAGCCAAGGTAACTGCGTATACGTTGCCGTATCTGGAATAATGCGTACTTCACCGACGGGCTCCATACCATCAACTTGAATTAATTCTTCAAAGAGGTTAACTGCGTTCTGAGCGCGCGTAAGTCCAACGCCTTCACTCAGTTTAGATTCAAACTGAGATGCATGCACGGTTTTCCCGCGTATTATTCCAGCTGGATCGCAGTAAAGAAAACGGATCAACCGGATATTGCTTTCTTTGACATCAGCTAAAACTTCATGTGAATTCATAGAGGCACCTAATCAGAGGGTATTGAAATATTTATGGTAATAGACTACCGCAATGAACCAATCTGCCATTGAAAATAGCGGATTGGCAAAATATGGAGAGAATTTTCTCTTAGAGCAAGCTCAAGCACTGATCGAGTTTGCGCACGGATCCCAAATAGCTAACAACGGTTTCGGTTACTTGGATTCTCAAGGCATCGTTGAATCAAACAAGCCGCGTCAGGCCTATGTCCAGTGTCGAATGATTCAAGTCTTTGGGTTAGCACACGTGATGGGGTTAAGTGATACTAAGAAACAAGTTAAACATGGCGTGGATTCACTGAACAATCAATTTTTTGATGGCAAGTACGGTGGATTCTTTAACGCAATTGATAGTTCAGGAATGTCTATTGGAAATGCCAAGCTAAGTTATGATCATATGTTCGTTTTGTTAGCTGCTATTACGGCGAAGGCAGTTGGAGTTGAAGGCGCTTCTCTACTTTTGCAACGGGGCGAAGATGCGATAGATAAGTACTTTTGGGATCCCGAATTTCAGATGATGAGAGATCAATGGGATTCGAGTTTTATGAAGTTAGATACCTACCGTGGAATAAATGTAAACATGCATGCCGTTGAAGCGCTCACTGCTGCTTTTGATATGACTGGAGACAAAAAGTATCTCAACCGTGCGCTAGCGATTTGTAAACGTGCCGTTGATGGTTTCGCGCGCGCACATAAGTGGCTATTACCTGAGCATTTTACTTCTGGTTGGATAGTCGAGCGTGAATTCAATCGAGAGAATCCCGCCGATCAATTTCGCCCCTATGGCATAACCATTGGCCATCTCTTCGAATGGTCTCGTTTAATTCTGCAATTAGGTTTACATGTTAAGGACCAACCCGAATATGAATGGATTCAAGGGGCCGCCAAAAATCTCTATTTCGTTGCGAAAGAATA
>JANLPM010000060.1:0-10090 GCA_031367265.1 Actinomycetes bacterium | reverse complement strand
GTATGAGTAGCCCTTGGCAACATTGCATACTCAGATGTAACCCAACCAGTACCGCTGTCTTTTAACCAGCGAGGAACCCCTGGAGTAAAAGTGGCAACGCACAAAACGCGGGTCTTGCCGAACTCTACTAAAACTGAACCTTCGGCATGTTCTAACCAGCCACGAGTAAATTTAATTTCTCGTAAACTATTAACTTCCCGTCCATCAATGCGTGTCATGTATTACTCCCGTTACGTAGTCGTGTCGTGGCTAATAAACTTCTTTCTAAAGGTTTTGATGTTCTACTTGAGCTACCTCAGGACCTAAAAATCTCCGAGCTAAAGTTTCAAAACTCTTTGCATCGCCGGTGGCTAAGAACCTATGGGTAGATGAACCGCTCTGTGGAGCTCGCAGGAGTTTGTTTTCAACTAAGGTGCGATATAAATCCTTTGCAGTTTCTTCGGCACTTGAGACAAGTGAAATTGATTCCCCCATGACATAGGAAATAACTCCGGTAAGAAGGGGGTAATGGGTGCAACCTAAAACTAGTGTGTCGACTTTTGCCGCAATCATCGGCGTTAAATAATTGCGCGCAATGTGAGTTATTTCCTCCCCTGAAGTTTCACCACGTTCGACAAATTCTACGAACAACGGGCAGGCAATCGAAGTGATTTCCAACTGCGGGGCTGCGGCAAAAGCATCGAGATAAGCCGCAGATTCGATTGTCGCACGAGTACCAATTACTCCGATGTGCCCGCTGCGCGTTGCCGCAACTGCACGCCTAACTGCAGGTTGAATCACTTCAACAACTGGTATTGAATAGCGCTCACGCGCATCACGAAGCATTGCCGCACTAGCTGTGTTACATGCAATAACAAGGGCTTTGACACCTTGTCCAACTAAAAAGTCCAAACTCTCTAATGCAAATTCACGAACTTCGGCTAATGGCCGCGGACCGTATGGACCACGCGCAGTATCGCCAATGTAGAGCGTGGATTCATTAGGAAGTTGATCCAAAATGGCCCTAGCAACAGTAAGCCCACCGACTCCAGAATCAAAGATTCCAATTGGGGCATCACTCACAATGTTAATCCTACTGTGCCTTGCATTGAACTAAAGAGCCTCATCCATGAGGGCAACTATCAAACTCTCTTGCAACCACCCAAGCCAACTGTAAACGGCATAAACACCTCGAAGCGGGTCATCCGGTCCAAGAATTTCTAAATCTTCATGCGAATTCTCTTGAACGTTCAGACGCACTCCCAAAGCTAATCGAATATCGTTCATTGCGCCAAGCCAAGCATTTGCGCCGTCATGATCGACCTCAATTTCTCCGTCGGGTGAACTTTTAAGATCGATACGCATTAACATTGCATGCGATGCCTTCTTTGCGCGAAGTGTTGCCTCGGTATATCTTCTAAACTCAGAAGCATCTATTTCATCGGCATAAGCATTCGGTAATAATCGGAGCAATACATCGTCATCTGGTGGAGAGTCGTAACTTGTTATTCCAATCATCGCGGCAAGTGGATCATCACTGTAATTGTCTCGGCGCTCACCTAAGAGTTCTAGGATCTGTTCAACGAGATTTACTAATACTTCTCGCTCAGATTCGGAAAAGCTAGCAACATAAGCATTATTACCGTGGCGATTAAAACCCGATTGTCTTTCATCAGATTCTTTACTCATAAGCTTTGGTCACCACGTTGCAAAGTAGCCCACAAGCCATATTCATGCAGCCTAGCTACATCGTGCTCCATCTCCTCACGACTTCCAGTTGAAACAACGGCTTTTCCCTCAGTGTGAATTCTCAACATGAGCTGATGCGCTTTTTCTCGTGGAAAACTGAACAGCTCCATCAATACATACGTCACGTATGACATCAGATTTACTGGATCATCCCAAACAATTGTGACCCATGGTTTGTCGCTACTAAAGATCTCTTTAAGAGCTTCTTCAATTTTCTCGTCAACACTTTCGTCAAGCTTTACCATTTTAGCGCACCACAATTGAAAATTCGGCGGAGAGAGTGGGTACTGGAATATCTGCTATTTGGATACGCATTGTGACGGGTCCCTTTTTACCTTCTACCGTATTAAGAACAAAGGATCCATCGGAATTAGTTGTGACGGTATTTCCTACCACCTTCCACTTACCGCCAACCAATTTTTGGAGTATGGCATTACGCCCAGCTGTTCGCGGCAAAATAGCGCCCTTAATCACAATCTGATCTCCATGTTTGGCACTAGCTGGCCGATCTACAAGGACTTTTGTAAGAATCGTTACATCGATTTGGGCGCTAGCAGAATCTGCGCGCTCCCATGTTCCTAATGTAGTTAAACGAAAGGACGAACTAGATCCAAGTGTTACCGGTATTGAAATAGTTCCGTCAACGGCGGTTACTGATTCTGCAATCTTTGACCAAGTAGATTCATTTGCCCGCTTCATCTCAATATTGACGGCTAAACCTGCCAGCGGAGTTTGATCTTTCAATGTCAGCACACCTTTAAGTGCGAAAATATCACCATAATTGACCCGCAGATTATCGGTGTTTTCAACGCTGAGAAGGTTTAAAACCTCATCCGGGGCAATTGCAAGAGCCACATTGCGCATCGCCGTGGTTGCACTGGGATCTTCCATACCAAGTGTCCAGAGCGAGGCACCGCCAAGTCGATACTTCGCAACTAAATTCATTCGTTCGGTATAACTTCGATCATTTTGAAACCACACGGTTCTAGAAGCACTGCACGTCGTTGCCACGCCTTTTGGGGTTAAGCCATTAAAGGTTTGTACATATGAATATGTCATTTCACTATTTTTTTCATCGAAAATTGGCGTTGCTTGATCAATTGCCGCTTTGGCATTGGCATAATTCATTTTAAAAGTGGCAGCCCTTGCAGACAAGTTTAAACCCGGTGGTGCGTTGACGGGGCAGGTTCCAACAATTGACGTAATCCAATCTCGACCATACCCCGGTAATCCGATGAAAACTTTTGAGGCGGGCATAATACTAATTGCATACTGCAGAGTCTTTTCGGTCCAAGTAATGGGACCAATTGGGCCAGCTTTAGAGACCGAATAGTCATAAGTCATAATTCGTAAGCGATCAATGCTTGGAGCAATATCCGACCAAGCATAAACCGTGTATCCCTTGTTCTTTTCAGTGGGATTGAATTCATAAGGTGAAGAAACGGATAAGAGCTTTTGATTTGCGTGAAGTTGTAAACTCAACTCCTTAATAAATTGTACCCAGTTTGGTGCGGTTTTTGCCCAACTTGTTTTGTCATCTACAAAAGCAAAACCTTCAAAATCTAAATCAATTCCATCGAATCCATACTTGTTAACTAAATCTACAATTGATTTAACAATCGATGTGCGTGTATCTACCTTAGCTAAATATCCTGCCAGAACTGTTTTATCTGTGCCATCAGTAATAGTTGGAATAATCTTTAAGCCAGATTTTCGCATTAGACAGAGAGTGTCAGCAATCGGCCAAGAAGGATTTGCGGTTGTGTAATCATCGCGAATGAGCGCAGGAGTCTTTAAGGAGAACCAGAAGGGCATTACCTCCTGCATGAGATCTTTATTAGTAAAGAGGTAAGAAGAGTTAAGAAGAAGTAAATCTTCGGGAGAATATTCGTTGGGCTCGCACGTAATAGCGCCACCAGGTGCGGGTGCCATAGAAGTCGGCAGTTTCTTAATAAATGGAAGAACAGTTTTGACTGAATAATACGGAATCCACCCAGTGACGATTGGACGCGGGCGATTTTCTATGGCAGCTGTCGAAATTGGAATAAGAATTGCAATTGCCAGAGCAAAAATTGAAGCGGCAGAAAACTTACGCTTCATGCTCAAGTATTTTCAGGCTCTTTTTTCAAACCTGCGTGAATCTCCTTGCAAGTTGGACAAATTGGATATTTCTCAGGATCTCTTGATGGAATCCATTTTTTGCCACACAGTGCACGTACAGATTTACCAGTTACTGCCGATTCGACGATTTTGTCTTTCTTCACATAGTGTGCAAAACGGTCGTGCCCGCCGTCGTCCCCTTCTAGTATCGGTGGAGTTAAGAGATCAGTATCTGAATCTGTCTCTATCGCGTCTTTTCTGAAAATCCCCATGAGGTGGATAAGAATACCTTCGAAGAGTGTGAAAGTACGGGTAGAATTCGCAAATGAAGGACCTACTGCGTACTGAAGATCTCAGTCGCGCTGATGTCGAGCTTGTGCTCGATACCGCCGCAGATTTTGCGGAAAATCCGCTCCGTTCCAATAGTGCCTTAGCGAATAAGTCCGTCGCAATTTTTATGACTAAGCCCTCTACTCGCACGCGCTTATCTTCTGAGACCGCCGTCGCCCATCTGGGTGGAACTCCAATCTTTATTCGCGGCGATGAATTGCAACTTGGTCGCGGCGAAACTATTGCCGATACTGCCCGAATAATTAGTGGATATTGCAGTGCGCTTATAATTCGCACCTTTTCACAAATGGATGTCGATGAACTCGGAGCCAATGCAACCATTCCAGTTATTAATGGGTTGACTGATGTAGATCACCCCACCCAGTTGTTAGCAGACTGGTTAGCAATTCGAGAAAAGTTCGGCAAAGATATTTCGGGCCGAAAATTTGTTTACTTAGGAGATGGAAATAATATGTCACATGCTTGGCTCATTATGGGTGCAATCATGGGCGCACATGTCGTTACTGCAACACCTAAAGGCAAATGGGCACCTGACCCACGTGTTGTTGAAACTGCGCAAAAAATCGCTGCGCAAAACGGTGGAAGAATAGAAGTACTTCACGATCCAGAAATCGCGGCAAAAGATGCAAGTGTTTTATATACCGATGTCTGGATGTCTATGGGCGATTCTGATTCCGAACGTGAAGAGAAGGTGCTAGCACTCTCTCCATTTGCAGTGACTGAGAATTTAATGGCGCTTACCGAAAAGGATTCAGTTTTTATGCATTGTCTACCTGCGCACCGCGGAGAAGAAGTAGAAGCCGCTGTGATTGACGGAACAAAATCTATTGTCTGGCGTGAGGCATTTCATCGTCGTACGACTATTCAATCTCTTCTTTACCACCTTGTCAGAAGTGACCTTAAAGGCGTCAACCACTAGTATTTGGCGCATGCTTATAGCCATACCAAAGGAAATTCGTGCGGGCGAAAAGCGCGTGGCGCTGGTTCCCGACATCATTAATAAATTAACTCGATTAGGTTTCGATGTTGTTATCGAATCTGGTGCCGGAGTTAACTCGCAAGCAACAGATTCTGATTACGTCAGTGCTGGTGCAACGATCTCTAATTCTGAAGTTCTCAGTGACGCCGATGCAGTTCTCTCGGTTCAACCATTAACACCAGCGCAGATAAAAACCTTGAAAACTGGCGCGATTACAATCAGTTTTCTTTCACCCGTTACCGCCATTGATTCAATCACTGCGGCAGCTGCGGCAGGTGTCACTGCGTTTTCTCTTGAACTGGTTCCGCGAATTTCGCGCGCGCAGTCAATGGATGCACTTTCTTCGCAAGCCTTGTGTGCCGGTTATCGAGCCGCACTAGTTGGAGCTGAACTTTCTCCCCGGTTTTTCCCAATGCTTATGACAGCTGCAGGTACGGTTACCCCAGCACAAGTTTTAGTATTAGGCGCTGGCGTGGCAGGTTTACAGGCAATTGCGACTGCTCGCCGTTTAGGCGCGGTGGTTTCGGCATACGATGTTCGACCGGCATCTGCCGATGAAGTGCGCTCCATGGGTGCAACATTTATCGAACTTGAACTTGAAGCATTGGAAGGTGCTGGCGGTTATGCACGTGAGATGACCGAAGATCGCGCCGCCCAACAACAGGCGTTGCTTACTCCATTTATTGCAAAATCACATGTTGTTATTACAACAGCTGCTGTACCTGGTCGTCAGGCTCCGCGCTTAATGACACGAGCAATGGTGGATTCAATGGCTCCAGGAACAATTATTATCGACTTAGCGGCCGAAACCGGTGGAAATGTTGAAGGTTCACTACCGGGTGAAATTATTACAACTTCAGGTGGCGTTCGAATCTGGGGTGGTAAAGATGTACCCAGCCAACTTCCCTATCACGCCTCGTTTCTTTATTCACGTAACGTCGTCAATCTATTGACTCTTTTCACAACGGCGGCAAAAGAAGATGTGCCGGTCGCTTTTACAATCAACTTCGAAGATGAAATTATCAATGGGGCCGCCGTTACTCATGGCGGATCTCGTAGAAATGCTGGAGGTAAGTAAATGGAACCGATGGCCGTAGTCTCAATCTTCGTTCTAGCTGTATTCGTTGGTTTTGAAGTAGTCTCCAAAGTCTCTTCAACTTTGCATACACCGCTGATGTCTGGCGCTAATGCAATCCATGGAGTGATTTTGGTGGGTGCAATTATTGTCGCCGATCATAGTTCTACTAATCTCGAACTCAGTCTTGCAGTTGTAGCGATCGTGTTAGCCACAATCAATATGGTGGGCGGTTTTGTCGTCACCGATCGAATGCTTGAAATGTTCAAAGGAAAAAAGAAGTGAGCCGCACTTTGTACGATCTCATCGGATTAGGTGCAGGTGTTGCCTTTATTTTGGCACTTAAGGGCCTTTCACATCCTAAAACTGCACGTCGAGGAAACATGATCGGTGCCTTTGGCGCAACCTTGGCGACAATCGTTGTCTTCTTTTTTGTAGTAGCGCCTAAAACTGGTACTGCTCACGCATTACCGCTTCACCATTTGGGATGGATTCTCGGTGCAATGGCCGTTGGTTTAGCTATAGGTGTTCCAGCTGCACGTAAAGTGCAGATGACTCAGATGCCACAACTCGTTGCGCTATTTAATGGTGTGGGCGGTGGCGCGGCAGCACTCGTTGCCATCGTTGAATACTTACACCTTGGTGCCGATGCAACTACTGCCGAAGTTATTTTTACGGTATTTACCGTGATCGTCGGATGTATTTCATTTAGCGGTTCGATTATTACCTTCATGAAATTACAAGAGCTCATGACAACTCGCCCAGTTATTTTCCCAGCTGGTCGATTCATAATTGCAGCCACATTAGTCAGCGTTCTCGGAGTAGGTGGCTGGGTTGTTTCAGCACTCGGAACCACACCACTGTTGGTACTCGCCGGTCTGTCACTTATATTCGGAGTGCTCTTTGTGCTTCCAGTTGGCGGAGCCGATGTACCTATTGTTATCTCACTCTTAAATGCCTTCACTGGATTGACTGTGGCAGCAAGTGGTTATGTACTTGACTCAGTTCTCTTGATTATCGCTGGAACTCTCGTCGGTGCATCAGGAACAATCTTGACTCGCTTAATGGCTGAGGCGATGGGCCGTTCATTATTTGGAACTCTATTCGGTGCATTTACTGCTAAACCCCAAGCTGCCTCAGATTCGGCCGAAGCGCGTCCAGTTCGTTCGGGTTCACCCGAAGATGTCGCGATTTTGCTTAACTATGCCCGGCGAGTTGTTATCGTGCCAGGATTTGGCTTAGCAGTTGCGCAAGCGCAACACACAGTCCGTGAATTAGCGGATTTAATGATTTCCAAAGGTATCGATGTTGCATATGGTATTCACCCAGTGGCAGGTCGCATGCCTGGTCACATGAATGTTTTGCTTGCTGAAGCAAATGTCCCGTATGACCAGTTAGAGGAGATGGATGATATTAATCCAACTTTTAGTCAGACCGATGTCGCAATCGTGATCGGTGCGAACGACGTGGTAAATCCAGCGGCCGAAAATACACCTGGCTGTCCAATCTATGGAATGCCAATTCTGAAGGTGTCCAATGCGGCAAACATCGTCTTCCTAAAACGTTCGATGCGTCCAGGCTTTGCGGGAATCGAAAATGAACTTTTGTATGATCCAAAGACCATGCTCTTGTTCGGCGATGCGAAGGCATCGCTCACCAAAGTCGTATCGGCGCTGAAGGCTCTCTAGAGGATCGTGCGGATGGGAAAGATCCGACTACGTCGACTGAAAAGATAACTACACAGTCTTCTTTGGCTTTTCCTTTTTCTGCCCTACCACGCGAATTGCTACTGAAAAAGTAACTACACAACCTCCTTTGGAGGCTCAATTTTCTTATTAAGTAATTCTCCGAAATCCTGGGCCACATCGTAGATGCGAAACCCAATCCCCGAATTTAGTTGAGACAGAGAAACGATTTCTTCGTATTCTTAACTACGAAAATATTCCAATTAGAACTTAAGTTGCCAGTGGTTGAAAGTTCAACTACTCTTAGCTAATTCAAGAGGAGAATTCAAATGCCTGCTGTAACCGTTGCCGATATAACTATTTTGTCGCGTGTGCGCGAAGTTGTCGGTGCACGGGCGCGTTCGGTGAAAAGTATTACAACTGCGCCGCAAGGCTATGAGGGCGAAGGTTTCCCAGTCCGCCGTACCTTTGCCGGAATTGATATGGCCGAACTCGACCCCTTCATCATGATGGATCAAATGGGTGAAGTTGAATACGCGCCAGGTGAGCCCAAGGGAACGCCTTGGCACCCACATCGCGGTTTTGAAACGGTGACATACATCATCGATGGAATCTTTGACCACCAAGATAACAATGGTGGTGGTGGCAGAATTTCAAATGGAGATACGCAATGGATGACAGCGGGTGCCGGAATTTTGCACATTGAAACTCCACCTGAAAGTTTGGTAATGAGTGGTGGTTTATTTCACGGATTTCAATTGTGGGTTAACTTGCCGGCTTCTAAGAAATGGTCGACACCTGCTTATCAAGATGTGCGGGCTAAAGATGTCGCACTTTTATCATCCAGCGATGGTGGCGCGCTGATTCGGGTTATCGCCGGAGAAGTTGATGGCAACTTTGGTCCTGGAACAACGCAAACTCCGATCACATTAATTCATGCAACGGTTTCGGCTGGCGCCGAACTTCGTCTTCCTTGGCGCAAGGATTACAACGCACTCGTTTACGTTGCCGCAGGTTTTGGATATGTGGGCGACGAACATCGCCCAGTGCGCACTGGACAGTCCACAGTTTTCGGAGATGGCGACACGATCGTTGTTCGCGCCGCCGATTCGCAAGAGAGCCGCTCGCCGGCTTTGGAGTTATTCATCTTAGGTGGAGCTCCGATTAGTGAGCCAGTCGCTTGGATGGGGCCATTTGTCATGAACACTAAGCGCGAAGTGTTACAAGCCTTTGAAGATTTCCAAAAAGGTTTATTAGGTTCGATTCCAGCTACATATAAAGAGGTGGATCCAAAGCCGTTACATCGAAGTGGCGAAGGCTCCAAGTTAGGCTCCTCATCGACAACTAAATCCACAACACCGATTGATGAGAGCGTACTCAATGTTCATGGTGCGCCAAGTGAGATTAAAGAAGGCTAAGCAGGTGTTTCTTAATTACACAGTTGTCCCAATGTTCTGGGCTTTGTCGAACTCATTGCTACCTTATTCATAAGTATTGATGGACGGGAACTTTCCCGGGCCAAAGCAATTAGCGCTTTCACATAATTTAGAAGATGCATCGGTTTTTAGAGATTATTTTGGCGAATTGCCTGTTAATAACTATATAAGAATGTCAGTGGTCTAATCCAGAGTCAGTCCTATGGCACATTCAGCAGTTCACGCAGTGGTTTACGCTCCACGCCTGGTTGATTCTGGTGTCGATGAAATCCAGAGTATTGATTGTAATGTCGATACTATCTCTGGCCCTGAACTTGGTTCTCAGGTTCGCGCATTACTGACCGCTCATCCTGGAATTGAAACACTGCGCGGTTTAGTCGACATCGATCCTAATGATCTTAATCAGGGCGAGCGCATTGACTATTTGACTGCCCTTGAGCGACAGAGCGCTTGGCTACAGGCAGTTATGCAGCGCGCGATTATTGCAGTTGCTGGAGCCAAAGCCAGTGCATCCGAAAAAATCTGGGATGGCGTAGATGATGCCGAGCGCGAAGATGTAGCGGCAGCTCTGCGGTTATCGGGCAGTACCGCTCAGATGCGCATTGATGTTGCGCGAACCTTAATTAATCACCTTCCTAATACCTGTTCAGCCTTAGCTATGGGTGAAATCTCCGCATCCCATGCAACGGTAATCGCGAAGGAGACGGCAGCTGCCATTCGTGATGGTTTGAGCGAG
>JANLPM010000059.1:0-1511 GCA_031367265.1 Actinomycetes bacterium | reverse complement strand
TCAATTAAAGCCTGGAAAGCAGCAATCGCGGTTTCGCCATCGGCATAGCCAGCCTTCGTAATTTCAATGCTAGGAAATCGCCAATCTGCAAATGGGATAACCGGTGGAACCGGCGGAGGAGTTGTGTCGGGCTTACTTTGGACACTGACCATGGCGCCGCCCTCGGTAGCACTTGCGCTAAAAGAAAACTTACCTGAATAAGTTGTCGCCGTTAATGCAGTCATCGACCCACCTTGCGATCTCGAAGTCGAGTAGTGATAGGAATCGAGATTGAGCATCCAGACGTCAGTGCCTAAGCCCTCCCCGAATTCACTAGCGGCAACATCTTCTGGATTTGGAGATACCACTGAGGCAATCGGCGGCGGATCAATCCGAAAAATAACTAAACCGGGTTTATAGCCAACCCCGTTTAAACTTCGACGATATTCAATCCAATAGGCAGCGCTTCCATCACGCACATACAGTGCGCGCAGGCCCTGGGCAAAATCCGATGGAACTAGATTTACCGTCTCGGACTGCCAAACTTGTTTAACTTGCGTTGCATCTAGGAGTCCCAACCGCCACTGATGATAGGTGTTGAGCGGGGAGTCAGTTGAAACATTTCCCATCACATCAATACTTCCACCATATTCAACGGCTTTACATGTATCACTCCAAGCACCATCTTTTTTGCCGTCATCGCAGCGCAAGAAATTAGTATGTCCTAAACCAAAAGTGTGACCAAGCTCGTGCACAATAACAAAGGCATCACCCGAGTCATGTAAAACTAGGGTTCCGCTTCGTGACGCAGAAGTACCTAAAGGTGTTCGCCCGGACCAAACACATCCCGCTTTTGGCGCAGTAATTATTAAGTACCGCTTGCTGTAATCGCTAATTCCTAATCTTTTATATGCCTCGTCCCGTACTAAGCCGATAAAATTCGCCGCCGCGCTACCAGAACAAGCCATCTTAGTATTTAGTGAAATCGGCGCAATTAAAACCTTTCCCGATACAAATGAGATTGTTCGATCTTGTGTATCACCGACTAGCGTTGTGAAAGTTTTCCAACTTGCATTTACTTGCGTGTTAACCACCACTGCTAGCTGATCAACACTGGTAGAAAGCAGTGGCGCGCCCGCCCAATTCACTGAAACGATATCAATAACCCGTTCATCAACTGCCAGAGCTGGAGTTAAACCAAGGCCAGCAAAGCCAAAAAGCAGTACAACACCTAAGGCGATGCGCTTTCTCATAGCGCCGATTTTATATCTCACATCTACTCATTACTCCACGAAGTATTTTCGTGACGATCGATTACCCAGACTTGATAACCTTCAAGTTCGGGCTGGCTAAACCATATGGCGGCATCGGTGCCTGCGACCATCACTGCCGTGGCCAGTGCATCACATAACCAGCCCTTTTCACCAACGATTGTCGCTGATTTAGCCCCGATCGCAATCATGCCCGTGTACGGATCAGTGATGTGTGCTCCGCGCTCATAGACCCCCGAAGTTGCAATCGCACCGTTCGTG
>JANLPM010000053.1:0-3811 GCA_031367265.1 Actinomycetes bacterium | reverse complement strand
AGCATGGATTGCGGGCTTGAGTGAAGACAATCACCGCGGTCGCGCACAAGGGGTCTATCAAGCTTCAATGAACTTTGCAGTTCTCGGTGCCGGAATTTGGGGTGGTGCATTATGGACTAAAGGTGCGATTCAGTGGCCGCTCATCATCGCGGCGATTGGTGCACTTATTGGCGCTTTAACTCTTGCAACAAGCCATCTACGGCGTGCTCAATCATGATTAGCGTCTCTTCATAGGCTTTTATGCTTTGATTATACGGATCTGGAACTTCTAGCTCTCTAAATCGATTTGAAGTTGGATCAATGGTAGATAATGATTGATCAAAACTTCGCAAGTAATAAACTTTACTTCTATCAGCTTCACTTTTAGCTAAGTCATGTATGTTTTTGAAGTTACTTGAATCCATCACTAAAATTAAATCTGTTAAATAAAAATCACTGGGCTGAAATTGACGCGCCGTATGAGCGTAGGTATAGCCAGCCCTCTCCCACACTTTCTTAGATATAGGGTGAGCATCTTGACCACTATGCCAAGGGCCGGTGCCTGAACTCTCAGTAATTATTTTCGGAGTCTTCCAAAGAGCGGTGCGGCTAGAAAGTACAGCAGCGGCCATGGGCGAGCGGCAAATATTGCCCATACAGACCATTGTTATTCGAATTTCGGGAAGCTCTTTTAAGTGCAGAATCAAACTTCGGGCTCTTCTTCCAACGCTTCTTGCACCGACTTTAGGCGCCTTTCAATTTCATCTGCCTCAATAACTCGGCCCTGCATTCGAATAATTTTCGCAATTCGAGATTCTACGTCAATGATAAATTCAAAGTCTTTAGGATCATCTTCACTAACAACTGACAGGACCTGCTCTAAAGTGGCAAGGCCGTCATCAAATTTCTCTAAAAGGATTTGCGCTTTCCCTAGTTCGAAGAGAGCGAAAGTTTCTCGGCGGTGATCGTGACCGGTTTCGAAAACATCGATAGCCTTTCGTGCACTCTCCAGCGCGAGCTCACCTTCATTTAATTCAATAAGACAAGAAGCTATTTTTTGGTCACATCGCGCGACATGAATGACTTCCTTATTTCGCTTAAACAATATTCGTGCTTCCTTGAAAGAATCAATAGCCTTTTCGTAATTCTTTAATTCGCGTTCCGCGCAACCAATTAAATGTAGATCATTTGCGGCGCCAATTTCATTTCCATCGACTAGATGCTCTTGAGCACATTCTCCCATTGTAAGAACTACTTTTTCATATTGTTTTGATGTATACCACCACTCACCAAGAGTGCAAGCAAGTTCAAGTGCTATAGGTGATTTATTTTCACGCAAAATTTCAACTGCTTTGCTCATTGCTGTTGCCGCTTCATCCATGCGCTTTAATTGATTGAGGTTGTATCCAATGGCAGAATATGCTTGCGCCAAACCCTCGCTGGGTGCGCTGGCACCAAGGGTTGAATAGATATCTCGCGCGGTTTCGGCGAGTGCTAAAGCTTCGTCATACTGCCCACGTGCATAAATTCTGGCGCTGAGTTCATAATAGGTACTTGCGCGCTCTTCGCCATCGACTTCAGGAATTCGATCCCAGAGCATCTCCTCTGTGATGATTTCTTCCATATCATCGTCCTCGCTCACGCAGTCCACCTCTCCTGTGTAAACTCTTTACGCGACTCTATACGCAAAAACTTCAGCCGAGAGCTGTATTAGTTGTGCCCCTAGCTCAAAGATATCGTGAGGAAAGATTTTAACTAGACAAGGTAGGGAAGCTGCCTTACCCTTTCTACTTGCAAACGATTCGCATCTAGGGGGTGCTATGAACCTCATGGTTAAGCCCGCCCCTTCCCTTCGTCAGCGCTTGAGCCCCGACGAATGGCGTCGCATGGCGGCAATGTTTGGCTTCATCTTGTTTCTACACCTGGCTGGCGCGATTTTAATGTGGAAGGCCACGACGGGCAATTACACACTCAGTGATGGCTCACTTTTTGGCTGGGGAACCGCAGCCCTTGCCTACACATTAGGAATGCGACATGCATTCGATGCCGATCACATCAGTGCCATCGATAACACAACGCGAAAGTTAATGTCAGAGGGAAAGCGTCCTTTAGCTGTGGGCTTCTTTTTTTCTCTTGGTCATTCATCAGTGGTTTTCGTATTAGCCATATTTCTTAACTTTGGAATTAAAGCTCTTGGAATTCAACTCAAAGACGGTTCCTCCAGTTTGCACCACTATACGGGATTGATTGGTACCACAGTAAGTGGTGTTTTTTTAATGCTCATTGCAATCCTAAATTTAGTTATTTTGATCTCCATCATCGGCGTTTTCATTCATATGCGCAAAGGTGCCTACAACGAAGCAGAGTTAGAAAAACATCTCAACTCCCGGGGACTACTGATGCGTTTCTTTGGGCCAATTGCTCGAAGAATTGATGCTTCATGGAAGATGTATCCGCTGGGAATCTTATTTGGTTTAGGTTTCGATACGGCTACTGAAATTGGATTATTGGTTCTCGCGGGCTCTTCAGTTATAGCTGGCTTACCGTGGTGGGCGATAATCTCGTTACCACTTTTCTTTGCCGGTGGAATGAGCCTGCTGGACACTATTGATGGCTCGTTTATGAACTTTGCCTACGGTTGGGCTTTTTCAAAACCGGTGCGCAAGGTTTACTACAACATTATTATTACTGGATTATCCGTATCAGTCGCCTTCTTTGTCGGGGGTTTAGAACTTTGCCAGGTCTTTGCCAGGCAGTTAAACCTCACTGGAGGCTTTTGGGATTACGCCTTAGCTTTTAATTTAAACAGTGCTGGGTACTTCATTGTGGCCGCATTTGCGCTGGTCTGGAGCGTTGCGCTCTTACTGTGGAAATTTGGAAACATTGAAGAGCGTTGGCATGATAAAGCCCACGCTTCTCAGTTGGCTCGCGGTGAGCTAACTGATCACATCGCTGCAGGTATCGACCTGGGACCTATTAAGGTTGGCTTTACAATCGATTAAATACTTTTATTCGTTGCTGACCAATTGCTGCACCAAATAAAACAATTATCGCACCAAGAGGTTCGTACCACGAGATCTTTTCACCTAAGAAAATGATTCCAACAATTACGGCAACGACCGGTGTCACGTATGTGACTGTACTTGCTATCGCACTACCTGCTGCTTGCATAATTTTAAAGTTCCAAATATAGGCAAACCCACTACCAAAAACCCCCAAGGTAATCATGGCTAAAACTGGACCGAGTCGATATTCATTTTTAGCAATTCCGTCAATTAAATAGAAGGGCAAGAGAGTTAGTGCACCCATTGTCACTTGGACTGCCGCTAGCGCCTCAGGCTGAAGTTTCTTTGGCAAAATAAATTTACGTGAATAGGGAAATGAAAATCCATAACAGGCTACTGCGATTAATAGCGCAAGCACTGCGCCGATTGGATTAGTGCCAAGGCCTTTCCAAACACCCAAAACTGTTAATACTCCGACAAAGCCAAGAAGTAAGCCAAGTATCTGATAGTTCTTAGGTTGCTCGTCGCGAAAGACAATCATTATTGCAAGTAGCGTCATCAATGGAGTAACGGCATTAATTATTCCAGCTAATATAGAAGTAACTTCAGTTTCAGCCAATGCAAAGAGCACGCCAGGAATAACGTTCAGAAGCAATGAAACCACCCAAAGGTGAAGCCAGATATTCCTCTCTGTTGGTAAGTTAATCTTCTTAAATTTCGCCCAGCAGACAAGCGTTAAAGCTCCAAGGGATACCCGTCCAAATGCCACGCCAATAGGCGTTAAAAACTCCAGACCTAACTTAATGAATACAAAGGAACAGCCCCAA
>JANLPM010000047.1:0-4620 GCA_031367265.1 Actinomycetes bacterium | reverse complement strand
CTCGATAGCCGCGGCTTGGAGTTATACCGGCGGGCATAGGCCATATGGATACAACGGCTTCGGAGAATTATCGGTCTTTATTTTCTTTGGCTTAGTCGCAACAATCGGTAGTTACTATGTCCAAACTCAGCGAATTACCGTGATGAGTTTTATCGTTGCAATTCCGGTCGGCGCGCTTTCCTGTGCCTTTCTGACGATAAACATCTTGCGTGACTTAAATCAAGATTCCATAGTCGGAAAGAAAACACTTGCGGTGCGAATGGGTGACGCTGCTGCGCGACGGACATTTGTCACCTTACTTATCTTTGCTCACGCCGCGGCACTTGCAACGCTGAAACCGATGGCGGTTTTAACCCTTCTCGTAGCGCCGCTTACTTTCGCTATTGCCCGCCAAGTGTTGAGAGGTGCCAGTGGTAGCGCATTAATTCCGCTATTAGGCAAAACTGGAAAACTGCAACTCTTATTTGCACTCAGCTTTGCAACGGCCTTAGCGATACACTAAAACCATGTCACGCTTACTTCTGCCAATAATTCTCGTCGGCTTCACTATTTATACTTTGGTTGATTGTGCCCGAACCGATGAGTCGCAAATCCGAAATCTTCCAAAATGGGCCTGGATTTTAATAATTATACTTATCCAAACTCTTGGCCCTATTGCATATTGGGCCGCCGGACGACCTAAAGGCCCGCAATTGGGCGGCGGGAAATCAAAGCGAAGGATTTTACCGCCAGATGATGACCCAGATTTTTTAAGAAAACTCTAAAGCCCTGAGTACGTGTGTTTTCCGGTTCCCCACATATTAATATAAACATAATTAAAAAGAAATGTTGAGCCGGCAAATAAACATAACCACGCCGCACGCCGACCGCGCCACCCAACGGTCACGCGTGCATGTAAATATGCCGCATACGCAACCCAAGTAATGAAGGCCCAGGTTTCTTTTGGATCCCAACCCCAATAGCGTCCCCATGCACTTTCGGCCCAAATTGCCCCTGCAATTACGGCAAAAGTCCATAATGGAAAAACGAAGGCAACTAGTCGATACGAGAGTTGATCTAAATACTCAAGCGATGGCAAGCGCTTGGCCCATGGTGTGCGTTCACCTTTATTCTCCATTGAATCTAAATACAAATACGCGGCGGCAACGGCATTAGCAAGTAGAAACACTCCGCCTGAAATAATTGCTGCCGAAACATGGATTACTAGCCAGGTTGATTTAAGCGCCGGAACAAGCGGCGCACTTGGGCGATATAAAACAGCAACGGCCGTACCAAGCGTGAGTAAGACTGCAATGGATACAAGAAGGCCCAACCAGCGTAGATCATATTTACGAAGAGCGACTAAATAAGCTCCAGAAAAAGCGAGTGCGCCGGTAATTGAGAACTCATACATATTGCCCCAGGGCACACGACCTGCAGATAATCCGCGGGCAATTACACCTGCGAATAAGAGAAGAAATCCAAGAATCATCATCGCCGTTGCTATACGTGCAACTTTCTCGGTGCGCTTGTAATCGAAAGTTTTTGTAGATGAGGCATCGGGAATCTTTACGGCCCACGCAGTTTCAATTGCATGAGCAAAGAAAGACAACGTATAAACGGCCATTGATGAATAGACTAAATAGTTTGAAAGGTAAGCCCATGTACGTGACATTTATATCACTCCCTTTAAATCGCCTATAAATTCAGCTAACTCTTGCTCAAGTCCCGGTGCGCCATTTTTAGCTAATCCAGCGACTTCTACGCCCTCGCCCACACGAATCCAGATTCTACGACGGCGTGTAAACAAAGATGCGAGTAAGCCAAGAATGGCAACAATAGCGCCGAGTAGGGCAAAATTCTTGCCAGGATCATCAACAACTGACAAATTGACCCATTGCACATAACCGTCAAAAGTAGTTGAGCCACCGGGGTAGGTGAAGGTTTCGCCTGGCTTTAAAGATTTTAAGCCAATCTGTCGCATAGATGACGTATCGATTCGGTAAACCGATTGGGGGATACCAGAATCTAGACCTAAATCACCACTCCAGGCCGAGAGTAATAACCGCGGATCGAGAGCTTGCGGGAAAACACTCACTGCTCCATTGCCACTACTGCGCGCATATGTTGGTACAAATGATCCGACGAAGCCAACTTGTGGATCGGCATCGGGAACTTTAATCGCACCGATTGATCGCAGATTTCCATCTTGTGGCAGAAATGGAATTGGTCCTTGCAAAGCAACGTTTCCCTTAGAATCTCGTACGGTCACAATAGGTGAAAAGCCATTTGCTTGTAGATAAATTTTTGTATTTCCAATCGTCAACGGCGAATTCACCTTAATGACATGCTTTTCAGTCGTTGAGAGGTCTCCACGTGACAAAGTTACGTTGAGTGTATAATCTTCGGGTGCATTTGTTACTATATTGTATTTGGCATCAAACTTGTCTATTTTAATTGTAAAGTTTATTAACTTACCATCTTTAAATAATTTTCCAAATGTAAGAGAGTCATAGCTAGTCGGGGTGTTAACAAATCGCTCTCCAACATTCAATATCGCTTCACCACGCATACCAAAAAGTGAGCTAAAAGAGATTCCAAGTAATATCAAAATTAGCGCAAGGTGGAAAAATAGATTGCCAGTCTCGCGCAAAAAGCCTTTTTCGGCCGATATTGAACCATCTTTTTCTAGAACTCTAAAGTGCTTTGATTTAAACCATACACGAGCAATCTCTAATTCGTTTCCTTGAACAGGCCAAGTCGAGTAAAACTCCATTCGGTTAAGGTTTTTAGGTGTTGCGGGAGGTAGCGCACGGGCTGCATGAAAATGTTCGATTGTGCGCGGCAAGACGCATCCAATAAGTGAGATAAATAGAAGAATATAAATAGCGCTAAACCAAGGTGAGCCATAAACATCAAAGAGGAAAAAACGATCCATCCATTTGGAGAGATCTGGAAAAGCCTTGAAGTGCGCGCTTACTGCCATGGGATTTTGAGTCCGTTGCGGGATAAGTGAGCCTGGGATTGCGACAACACCTAAAAACATTAAGAGAATCAATGCGGTGCGCATGCTAGTTAACTGCCGCCAGGCATAGCGCAGTAAGCCAACACTATTCAGCTCTGGAAGTTGAATCTCCTGGCTCATTTAAACCACCGGAATAAAACCTGAAATAAGTGCTCGAAGTGAGTTCATGATTTGACCCCAAGCGCCAGTTAATTGCAATAGACCAATCGCAATCAGGAAAATGCCACCAATCTTTGAGATTAAATCTCCCCGGTGAACCAGAAATTTACGTAGTTTTTCAGTACGATCGAGAAACATACCTGATGCGATAAATGGCAGACCAAGTCCTAGGCAATATCCTAGTGAAAGGACTGCGCCTCGTAACGCACTTGACTCTTGAAATGCCAGAGTTTGTATAACCGCAAGTGTTGGTCCAATGCACGGAGTCCAGCCAACACCAAAGAGGAATCCAAGTATTGGCGCACCAACTAGTCCTCCAGTTGTCTTCATGCGGGGACGTAGCGTTGGCGACATTGGAAACTTACCGATAAAAAGTAGGCCTAAGAAAATTGTCACCACACCAAGAAATCTTGAAATTAATTTCTCATTGGCTAAGAGGTGATTCCCTAAGCCTCCAAAGATTGCACCGTATGAGATAAATACCGTGCTAAAGCCCAGAACAAATAAAAGCGAACCCAGAAGGACCTTGCCACGGCTAGCCGAAAATCCTGCGGCAAAAGATAAGTAGCCCGGCACCAGTGGCAAAACACATGGAGATAGAAAGGAGATCAATCCGGCAACCAGCGCAACTGGAAATGCAGTAAGCAGAAAGCCGCTTGCAATCTGTTCAACAAAGAAATCTCTCATTCGGAACTCACTTGCTCAATTAACTTAGTAAGTGAGGCAACGGTAACTTGACCAGAGATTCGGGCTGCGACCCTGCCATTTTTATCGATCACAACCGTTGTGGGAATCGCATTTGCCGGTAAAGAACCTCTAAAGCCAATCAAAATCGAGTCATCAATTAGCGTTGGGTAAGGAATCGCAAATCTACGCTCAAAGGCCTTAGCAGAAGCTGGGTTATCTCGAGTAAGGATTCCAATAAATGTAACTTTGCTGTATTTCTTGGCGAGCGCAACAAGAGTTGGAGCTTCGGCTCTACATGGTGCGCACCATGAGGCCCACACATTGACAACCGTAACTGTGCCGACTGAATATTTATAGTTTTTTCCTGACAGAGTCATACCAGACATCGCCGGGGCTTGAATACGGATGTCAGGTTTAATAAATACGGCAGAACCATTTCCGGAAACAAAACTCTCCTGCGAACTCGAGGCTCCGCCACCGGCACAACTACTTAAGATAAGTGCGACTAAAGCAATACCTATTAATTTGTATAGTTTCTTCATTTCTTTCCAGGCAATAAGTGTCGAGCAGGCTCGGAGTAGGTAAGCCCACTGATGAGACCATCGTCATCGAAGTGAATACTTGTGACAGATGCCAGCGAACAATCGCGTTTACGCGGATCATGCAATAACCGTCGGCTCTCTATTGCGCTTCGTAAAATCCAAATTGGGAGCTGGTGCGACACACAAATTGCATCTTTACCTTGTGCGCTATCGCGTGCAGAAAAAACC
>JANLPM010000245.1:0-4176 GCA_031367265.1 Actinomycetes bacterium | reverse complement strand
GAAGCCATTCGCGGCCGCAATGTTATTTCTTCAAGCACAATCAGAATGGTTTTAACGGCAATAACTAATGAAGAGGTTGCCGGTAAAGAGGTGCGGATTTTAAGTGACGATGAAGTCATAGCCGTCCTTTCCCGAGAGGCCAAGAAACGACGCGAAGCATCGGATGCCTATGATGCCGCGGGCCGTGGCGATAAAGCCGCCCTCGAGCGAGCCGAAGGTGAAGTTATTGCCAAGTACTTACCTGCACAGTTAACCCTTGATGAGATCAAGAAGTTAATTGCCGATGCAATTGCATTAACTGGTGCTTCAACTCCATCTGAAATGGGCAAAGTAATGGGTGTAGTTAAACCTTTAATTGCCGGTAAAGCCGCTGGCTCCACTGTTTCAAACCTAGTCAAGGAGGCGTTAAATAAATGAAATTTGAATATGCCACTGTGCCATTGCTTTCACATGCAACTAAAGCGATCCTAGATACGTGGGGCTCAGATGGTTGGGAGCTCGTCCAAGTTATTCCCGCACCTGGAACTGGCGAACAATTAGTGGCTTATATGAAGCGAGAGATTAAATGAACACTGTAGATGTTCGTGCAAAACTCATTGAACTCGGCCTAGAACTTCCAGTTGCCGCCAAACCTGTTGCCGCGTATGTGCCAGCAATCCGAACTGGAAATCTAGTTTTTACAGCAGGGCAGTTGCCCTTAGTCGATGGCGAAATGGCTGGTGTAGGTAAAGTTGATGGCGGAGTTACACCAGATCGCGCCAAGGAGCTGGCGCAGATTTGTGCGCTCAATGCGATAGCTGCGGTGGCTACTGTCGCAGACGTAAACAAAATTTCTAAAATTGTACGTGTAGTTGGTTATGTGAACGGCGTGCCTGGCTTTGTTAATGCCCCACAAGTAGTAAATGGCGCGAGCGAATTATTTTTAGCAATCTGGGGAGATGGTGCAAAGCATGCGCGAAGCGCCGTTGGAATTGCCGAACTTCCGCTCAACTCGCCGGTTGAAATCGAATTGACTGTTGAGATTACCGACTAAAAAACAAACTATTTACCGCGTTTTGCGAGTCTCTCGTAATCTGTAATCAATACTGCACGGCCATCCAATTTTATCCAACCACGAGCAACAAAATCGGCGAGAGCTTTATTTACAGTTTCGCGAGATGCACCGACTAACTGCGCAAGTTCCTCTTGCGTTAAGTCATGGTGGACATATAGGCCTTCAAGGCTTTGCTTTCCAAAGCGCTCGCCGAGATCAATTAAAGCTTTAGCTACTCGGCCTGGAACGTCAGAGAAAACTAAATCTCCGACAACCTCATTTGTCCGACGTAATCGTTGAGCCATGCGTTCTAGTAAGTGCAATGCGACCGCGGGATTTTTAGCCAGCCAAGGGATTAATTCTGTGTGCCCAAGACTCAACAACTTTGAGTCAGTGACGGCAGTTGCGGTGGATGTACGTGGGCCTGGATCAAAAAGACTCAGCTCACCAAACATTTCTCCAGGGCCAAGGATTGATAAAAGATTTTCGCGACCATCTCCACTTGATGTTCCTAATTTCAATTTGCCTTCAACAATGACATATAAATGGTCACCGTCGTCACCCTCAGCAAAGAGTACATTTCCTTTTGAAATTTTTACTGAGTCCATTGATGCGCGTAGAGAAGCCGAAGCGGCATCGTCTAGGGCGGTGAAAAGTGGAGCTCTCCGAAATACATCTTCTTCTTTGTTCACGAGGAGTACTTTAGCCTCATGCCCGCCGATAAGGAAAGCCAAAAGCAGGCTAGAGCTATTTATCGGATTCTTACCAAAACCTACCCTGATATTCGTTGTGAATTAGATTTTAATAATCCCCTGCAGTTAATTATCGCCACGGTACTTAGCGCCCAATGCACCGATAAACGAGTCAATACCGTTACGCCTGCACTGTTTAAGAAGTATAAAAATATTAAAGCCTTTGCCGCCGCCGACACTGGCGAAATCGAGGATCTTATTTTCCAGACTGGTTTTTATCGCACAAAGGCACGTCACATTAAAGGACTCGCAACAAAGATTCTCTCCGATTTTGGCGGTGAAGTCCCACAAACTTTAAGGGAGTTAACTACTTTGCCGGGAGTTGGACGAAAAACTGCAAACGTAGTTTTAGGCCACGCCTTCAATATTCCGGGCATTACCGTTGACACGCACTTTGGCCGACTCTCTCGTCGATTTGGTTGGACTAATGAAAATGATCCAGTAAAAGTCGAACATATCGTGGGTGAACTGATTCAACAATCTGAGTGGACTAACTTATCGCAGCGAATGATTTGGCATGGGCGGCGAATTTGTCATTCACGTAAACCCGCATGCGGTGTTTGCCCAGTCGCAAAACTCTGTCCAAGTGTTGGAATTGGTGAAATGAATGTTGAAAAAGCTAAACTCCTGGTAAAGACAGATAAGGACTTTCGTTGAAAAGAACGGTATTCGTACTTTCGATACTCTTGCTTACAAGTTGTGCTGCGCCGGCGAAAGTATTAGCTGGCGAGGTTGTTTCATGTTCAACATTGAAACAGTTAAGTGTCACAAACCCAATTGAGCTGGGCTGCTTGGATGGTACAAAGGGTGCGCCAATAAATGGGCTGCGCGGTCCTGCAATTATTAACGTGTGGGGATCTTGGTGTGCACCGTGTAGAGAAGAGATCCCCATATTTAGATCTTTCTATGAAAAAGCGAGTGGGAAGCTGCAATTAGTTGGTGTTGATGTTGAAGAGGCAACGATTAAAGATGGACGCAGTTTTGTTTTAACTCATGGCATGACGTGGCCAAATCTCTTTGATGCCGATGGCCTTTCACGGGCATACTTTGGAATGGGAGTGCCGGTAACCTGGTTTATTGCAGAAAATGGTCGAGTAGCCTATAAAAAAATAGGCGTTATCAAAAACGAGATAGAGCTAATTTCTCTGACAAGCACATACTTGGGTGTAAAGCTCTAATCCTCATCTTTGGCGCTTTTTAAGCCCGCTGCGATTCGCTGCATTACTTGTGGATCGGCCAAAGTAGTGGCGTCTCCAACAGAGCGGTCTTCGGCAACGTCCTTGAGCAATCGACGCATGATTTTACCGCTTCGAGTTTTAGGCAGTTCGTTAACAATTAAAATCTGCCGAGGTTTTGCAATTGCGCCGATCTCTTTAGTAACGTGGTTGCGCAACTGGGTTAATAAAATCTCGCCTTCAGCATGTTCAACTCCACTGCGTAAAATAACAAAGGCGACGATGCCCTGTCCGGTCATAGCATCTGCGGCGCCAACTACCGCCGCCTCGGCCACGGCTTCATGTGAGACAAGGGCTGATTCAACTTCTGTCGTTGAAATTCGGTGGCCAGAAACATTCATGACATCATCGACACGGCCGAGCAACCAGACCGCACCCTCGTTGTCTAACTTAGCGCCGTCACCAGCAAAATAGATTCCCTCAAAGCGTGACCAGTAGGTTTCTCGGTATTTTGCATCTTCGCCCCAAATACCACGCAGCATTGCCGGCCATGGTTGATCAAGAATTAAGTAACCACCATGTCCATCGGCGACGGGTTGAGCATTGTCATCAACTACTTTAGCGCTTATTCCTGGAATTGGTCGCATGGCCGAACCAGGTTTAGCGTCGGTAATTCCTGGCAGTGGCGAAATCATGATCGCACCAGTTTCGGTCTGCCACCAAGTATCAACAATCGGACAACGCTCTCCTCCGATAATTTCGCGATACCACATCCATGCCTCAGGATTAATTGGTTCACCAACTGATCCAAGTAAACGAAGCGAAGTTAAGTCATGCGAATTAGGAAACTCGTCGCCCCACTTCATCCATGTGCGAATTAATGTTGGTGCCGTATACAAAATTGTGACACCGTACTTTGCAACGATCTCAAAAATGCGACCCTTATGCGGAGTATCTGGAGTTCCCTCATACATGACTTGTGTCGCACCATTAATGAGTGGGCCGTAAACAACATAAGAATGACCGGTAATCCAACCAACATCGGCGGTGCACCAATAAACATCACTTTCAGCTTTGATATCAAAGACGACTCTGTGGGTATAGGCAACCTGCGTTAAATAGCCACCAGTTGTGTGAAAAATACCTTTCGGTTTAGCAGTTGTACCGGATGTATATAAAATAAAAAGTGGGTGTTCAGAGTCAAAGCTTTCGGCAA
>JANLPM010000137.1:0-3464 GCA_031367265.1 Actinomycetes bacterium | reverse complement strand
CGATTTCTTGGAAATTTTCGCGACAGCGGAATGATGGGTTCGGAAACAAATAACCGTCCTGATGTATTTTGGCAGGCAGATCTTGATACTGCGGCGCAGTTATTGGTGAAGGTAATTGATGAGATACGACCACATATATTGATTACTTATGATGAAATCGGTGGCTACGGACACCCAGATCACATCAAAGCACATTTAGTAGCAATGCGAGCCAGCGAACTCTCGCATTGGCAGATTGCGAAGATTTACTGGAACATCATGCCAAAAACTGTAATTGCAGCGGGAATTGCCGCTATGAAAGAGATCGGCTCGGATTTTTTTGGCACCGACAATGTTGAAGATATTCCCTTTGCCAAAGATGACTCTTTTGTGACGACTCTGATAGACGGTAATGAATTTGTTGATGCAAAGATGGCTGCAATGAAAGCTCATGAAACACAAATCGCACTCGATGGACCCTTTTTTGCCCTCTCGGATAATTTAGGTCTACAAATTTGGGCGCATGAGTACTACACGCTTGTCCGAGGTGAGAAATCCGCACCTTTCGATGACCAAGGGAGAGAGATTGATTTAACGTCGGGGATTATTCTTTAATGCGCTACCTCTATTCAGGCGCACTTGGTGGCGCACTTGGAATTGGCTCTATTTTTTTACACTCCTTACTCCCCCCTTATGGTTTGCTACTAAGTTTCTTGGCAACTGGTGTAGGTATATGGAGTATTGGGCGAGTCTGGGGTCGACGTACTTGTAAAATTATTGCCAGCCTTATTTGGATTGCAATCGTTTTACGCGCGGGCTTTCCCGGCGCAAGTGATGAATTTCTCATTCAAGGCGATGCAGTTGGAACCTCGCTCATTAATTTTGGTTTTTTAATTCTTGTCATTGCAGTTCTCATTCCTGCTTAAATCTCCAGCCTTAAGGCTTGGCGATAACCTCTCGCCATATAAAAATCTCACTATGAGAGAACTCAATTAAGCGGCCATGGCGATTTCGAAGTGAGTGCGTGCTCTCTAATACCCCCACAATATCGCGGAAACCACCGTCAGGCTCGTGCAAACGAATTGTCACTCGCTTGCCCATCAAGGCTTGAAATCGCCTTTCTAGCTCACTCTCCATGGCTTAACGATAAACCTAACTTCAATATCGCATGTTACGGGCGATGCGATTAGAATCAGCCGAGTTCACTTAATTATCTAGTTGGAGGAAGCTACGTGACGTACATAATTGCAGAGCCATGTGTCGATGTTAAAGATAAGTCCTGCATCGCAGAGTGCCCGGTTGACTGTATTTATGAGGGCTCTCGCATGCTCTACATCCAACCTGATGAGTGCGTTGACTGCGGAGCATGTGAACCAGTGTGTCCAGTAGAGGCAATTTATTATGAGGATGATGTCCCACCTCAATGGAAAGACTCATTGAAGATAAATACGGAGTTTTTCGTTGAAATCGGCTCTCCCGGCGGGGCCGCCAAGATGGGTCCAACTAACACCGATCATGAAATTATTGCCGCACTGCCAGTAAAGAGCGAGTAATTTTTTTGCGAAGTCCACTCCCAGATTTTCCATGGGATGCGCTCGCTCCTTTTGGAGATATTGCACGGGCTCATCCAAATGGGATCATCGATCTCTCGCAGGGAACTCCGATAGATGCAACGCCTGAATTTATTCAAAAAGTTTTTCGAGATGCCTCGAATTCACCAAGCTATCCATTAACTGTCGGTACTCCTGAACTTCGTGCCTGTATTAGAAAATGGGCGCAAGATCGATTGGGTGCCACGGGAGATTTTGACGTGTTGCCATTAATTGGTTCAAAAGAGTTAGTCGCTTGGCTGCCAACAATTCTAGAATCACGTAGAGTTTTAATTCCTGAGATTGCTTATCCGACCTACCATGTTGGAGCGCTCATAGCTCAGGCCGAATCGATCCCTGTTGGCATCAATGCTAAGCAGTGGCCTGACGCGGATTTAGCGTGGTTGAACTCACCTTCAAATCCAACGGGTCGAGTGCATAGCGTTTCAGAATTACTCGAGTGTATTAGTTGGTCCCGAATTCATAAAGCAATATTGGTTTCAGATGAGTGCTACCTTGAATTTGATCACACCGCAAAATCTTTTTCAGTCTTATCGCAGACGGGAGGGGATAATAAAAATATTTTAGCGGTCCATTCACTCTCAAAACGCTCCTCAATGGCGGGCTATCGCGCCGCATTTATGATTGGTGACCCCAACCTTATTTCCTTGATCCGCGAATTTCGAAAGCACAGTGGAATGATGGTAGCTCTACCAGTTCAAAAAGCGATGGAGATTGCGCTGTCCGATGACGTTCATGTAAGTCAGCAACGCGCGCGATATAACGCCCGACGCGAAATTCTGTGGCCGGCCCTTGAAGCTGCCGGTTTTCATATCGAATTCAGTAACTCTGGACTCTATATATGGTGTACACGTAATGAAGATGCGTGGAAAAGTATTGAGTGGTTAGCTCAGCGCGGAATACTTGCAACACCTGGAAGCTTTTATGGATTGGCTGGCGCAAATTTTGTGCGCCTTGCCATGACGGCTACTGATAAGGATATTCACTCTGCCGCAACGCGAATAAGGGCTTAAAACTATGGCAGTTGGGATACTTCTAGTGGGCGGTTTCGGTAGTCGCTTGATGCCATTAACAAAAAATACTCCCAAACCGATGCTCACTATTGCCGGCTTACCCGTTACGGAGCACCAGTTAGCAATGGCGCGCAAAGCAGGAATCACGACTCTCGTGCTTGCTACTTCATATTTATCCGAGCTCTTTACTCCATATTTTGGCGATGGTTCCAAATGGGGAATGAAGTTGCTTTATGCTTTTGAAGACACGCCTTTAGGTACGGGAGGCGCTATTGCTAACGCGGCATTACTGCTCAATAGCGATGAAACGATTGTGGTTTTTAATGGCGATGTTCTGAGCTCGCATAATTTGGCCGAGCAGATTCGCCAACACGAATCCAATGATGCTGATGTCACGCTTCATTTAACGCCAGTAGCTGATGCACGAGCATATGGCTGTGTCCCGATGAATTCCGATGGGCGAGTTACAGGTTTCTTAGAGAAAATGGATATGCCGATCACTAATAACATCAACGCCGGTTGCTATGTATTTAAATCTAAAATAGTGAAATCAATTCTATTGAAAACAATAATCAGTGTCGAGCGCGAAATTTTCCCAGAGCTTATTTCGCAGCAAAAACGAGTATTTGGTTTCCTTGATGAGGCTTACTGGCTCGATATCGGCACACCTAAAGCTCTTTTAAAAGGCTCGTGTGATCTTGTAAAAGGTTTAGCAGATTCATCGGCCTTATTGATGGCAGATGTTGAACGCCATGATCATCATGGGTTGGTAATGTCAACGGCAGTTGTTAACGAGAACGCCATAATCGAAAGAGGCACATCCATAAGTGAAGGGGCCATAATTGGATCGGGCGCGCGAATC